>JAAWDX010000012.1 GCA_022794035.1 Lachnospiraceae bacterium
GGTCTTTTCTTACCGTTCTCTTCTTCGCTGCTTTGCTTGCAAAGCAACGTTTTTTCTTCTCAGATGTTACACTGTTCGATTTTCAATGTCCAATTTATTGTTGCATGATGACTATGCGCTCTACTGAAATAGAGCAGTCTGGGTAACAGGAGTTGAACCTGCGGCCTCTTGAACCCCATTCAAGCGCTCTACCAAACTGAGCTATACCCAGATCTCAATCACGGGTCATTCAGTCAAGACCGCCATGACCTGCAACGGATAATATCCTACCACATCCAATTTGATCTGTCAACACCTTTTTTTATATTTCTTGCTTCTGCCATTTTCTTGTCATTCCGACTGAAAAATCCATTTTCCTTCTTTAAATTTCTAACACTTACTCCATTGTCAAGCCTGTAGGAATACGGTACAATATAAAGGTATTATGAAAATTTATAGGCTCATAAAGAAATGAATCAGGAGGGTTATTTTGAATCTTACTTCCGTATTAAATCTGCTGGCAGGAATCGGTTTGTTTTTATATGGTATGAATTTAATGGGCGATGGTCTCAAGAATGCCGCCGGTGCCAGTCTGGAACATATTTTAGAAAAATTGACCAACAGTAAGCTAAAGGGCGTGGCTTTAGGCACAGGTGTCACGGCCATTATCCAAAGCTCGGCTGCCACTTCCATCATGTGTCTTGGTTTTGTCAATGCCGGCATTATGGTTTTAAGGCAGGCCATTCCTGTGATCATGGGGGCCAATATCGGCTCCACGGTTACCGGTCAAATTCTGAGATTAGGAGATATTTCCGATCAAAATCTCTTTTTAACAATGCTTAAGCCCTCCTCCTTTGCCCCTATTTTAATTGCTTTCGGTGTCATCTGCATTGTATTTCTTAAAAACCACAGCAAAAAATTAACCAATCTCGCTACGATCCTTTTAGGGCTTGGCATGCTTTTTATCGGCATGTCTATGATGGAAGCCTCCATCTCTCCTTTAAAAGACAATGAGCACTTTCAGCGGATTTTCTTCCTATTTAAAAATCCCTTTCTTGGCATTTTGCTCGGCGCAGTGGTTACCGCCATTATTCAAAGCTCTTCTGCTTCCGTCGGTATTTTGCAGGCCATTTCTTCTACCGGTACCGTCTCCTGGGGCATGGCCATTCCCATCATCCTTGGGCAGAATATTGGAAAGTGCGTTACCGTATGGCTTGGCTGCATCGGAACCACCAAAGATGCCAAACGCGTAGCCTTCTTCCATTTGTTTTTCAATGTATTCGGCGTTATCATCTTAGGTTCCATCATTTATGGCGCGCAGGCCATCTTTGACTTTGCTTTTTGGGATAACACGCTAAATCGTGGTAATATCGCCGATTTTCATTCTCTCTTCAATATTGTAACCACTCTTTTACTGCTTCCCTTATCCGATAAGCTTGTCACTCTTTCTGAACATGTGATCAAAGACAAAGAAGAGATTAACGAAAGCCATCGTCTGGATCTTCTAGATGATTTCCTTTTGAAAACGCCCAAGGTTGCTTTAGAGCATGCGCGGCGCGTCGCTGTCCAGATGGGCTATGCCGTAAAAGAAAACTTTGATATCATTGAAACATTACTTGATCATTATCAGGATGCCCCCCTAGCTACACTCGAAAAAAACGAAAACTTTCTTGATAAGGCGGAATCTAAGCTTAGTGATTATCTAGTTAAAATCAATAGCAGCAACTTAATAACGCAGGACAGCCTGGAAACCTCCGAAATCATTCGTTCTGTCAGCGATTTTGAGCGCATTGGTGACTACTGTGTCAATATCGCCGAGATGGCCGAATACAATCTGCAAAATGGCCTCAGCTTCTCCCCGGTATGTATGGAAGAAATTCACGTCATGATGCGGGCCGTAAAAAATATCCTCGCCATCACCATCGATGCTTTTGAGAAAAATGACGCCTCCATCGCCGCTCGTGTAGAGCCTTTAGAGGAAGTCATTGATTCTTTAAAAGAGCTGATGTCAAGCCGTCATATCGAACGCCTGAAAAACAACCAGTGCTCTGTACAGGCCGGTATCTCTCTGATAGAATTCTTAAACAGCGTCGAACGAATTTCGGATCACTGCTCCAACATCGCAATTCATACCATCCGCAAGCTCAGCGATCAGCCCTTCTTCGATACGCATAAATATCTAAATACAGTTCACGAGGGCGTAACCGAAGAATACAAATCTTTGTACCGCTACTACGAGGCCATGTATTATGAGCCAGCTGAAAAGCTCACAGAACCAGCCTCAGATCCGTCCTGATTACATACAAAGAGCCTTTCCACTTAAGGAAAGGCTCTTTTTTTATGCTTAGATCATCTGACAGATCTGATCTCCCATTTCATTCGTTCCCAGCTTCTCGCAGCCCTCTGACCATATATCCGCCGTACGGTATCCCGCTTTCAGCACCTGCCGCACCGCTTCCTCTATCGCATCCGCTTCCGCCTCCAAATCCAGCGAATAGCGCAGCATCATAGCCGCTGACAAGATGGTAGCAATCGGATTGGCAATATTCTGCCCGGCAATATCCGGCGCCGAGCCATGACTGGGCTCATATAACCCTCGCTTTTCTGCTCCTAGGCTTGCCGATGACAGCATCCCGATCGACCCCGTCACCTCGCTCGCCTCATCCGAAAGAATATCGCCAAACATATTTTCCGTCAAAATCACATCAAACTGCCCCGGATTTTTCACAAGCTGCATAGCGCAGTTATCCACCAAAACATGCTCCAGCTCTACCTCCGGATAGTCCTTAGCAACCTCCTCCACCACACTCCGCCACAGGCGGGAAGAATCCAGCACGTTCGCCTTGTCCACGCTCGCCACCTTTTTTCGGCGCTTCATCGCAACCTCAAAGGCCTTCACGGCAATGCGGCGAATCTCTTCTTCACTGTAGACAAGCGTATCCGTAGCCTGCCGGATTCCGTCGATTTCCTCAGTAAAACGATTTCCAAAATATAAACCGCCTGTCAGCTCTCTCATAATCATCATATCAAAGCCATCACCAATGATCTCATCCCGTAGCGGACAGCGCTCCTTCAGCTCCGGATACAGATAGGCCGGGCGAATATTGGTAAAAAGCCCCATTCCCTTCCGAATAGCCAGTAATCCCGCTTCCGGGCGCTCCTGCGGCGGTCTGTTATACCAATGGGAATTGCCAACATTTCCGCCGACAGCTCCTAATAGTACGCTATCGCTCTTTTTAGCTGCCTCCAAAACCTCGTCGGTCAGCGGCACGCCATAGGCATCGATAGAAGCTCCTCCCATCAATAATCTCTCATAATGAAAAACATGTCCGAACTTTTCTCCTACCGTATCCAACACCTTAACTGCCTGCTCGACAATTTCCGGTCCGATTCCATCTCCCGGCAATAAGACGATTTGAAATTCCATGCTATAGAATCTCCCTTCTGCTCTCATATAAATTCATTTAGTTGCTTTATTATAGACCCGCCGAGTTCAAATTACAAGTTTTTTCCTTTTTCTTTTTCGGCCTTAAATCCCTTAATCTCGATCTTCCCTTCTTTCGTCAGGTAAAGCAGCGCCGTTCCCTTTTCATGCGTTTGTGGCAGCGTCATGACGATTTCTTTCTCTTTTCCCTGCAGCAGCTGCGTCATCTGTGCATCATCAAGCTGCGCACCATACCGCTCTAGGCTATTGAGCCATACGGTAAACTGACATCCTTTACGCCAGTGACTGCAATAATAAGACTTGCTGTTCTTATAGACCTCTCCTTTTGCGCATAGCGGACACTTGCCCAAAGGAGGAAGCCCCTCCTTTTTTGCCGCTGTACGGCTCCTGCCCTTTCTCTTATACTCTTCCTTGGCAAATTGTACCTGTTTTTCCTCTGCAGAAGCACTGACAATAAACTGCACATAGCGCTCGATGCTTTCCATAAAACGCTGCGGCGCCATCGTTCCCTGATAGATTTTATCTAGCGCCTTTTCCCATTTAGCCGTCATCTCGGGCGATTTGAGCTGTCCCGGTAAAATGCCAATCAGTTCCTTGCCCTTCTCGGTAGGCAGCAGGCTCTTTCCTTTTCGCTGAATATAGCGCACCTTGATCAGGCGCTCGATGATGGAGGCTCGCGTGGCCGGCGTACCTAAGGATAGCTTATCCAGCTCTTCCTTAAGCGCTTCCTCTTCTATATATTTCCCGGCATATTCCATCGCCGTCAGAAGCGTTGCTTCTGTAAATGGTTTGGGCGGCTGTGTTTGCTTTTTCTCAATTTGGGCAGAAAGGATCGGGATTTCGTCGCCCTTTTGCAGCATAGGCAGCTCCTCCTCGCTGCTCTTTTCTTTATGAAGCGCCATAAAACCGGGATTCAGCGTTGTCCGGCCTTTTGCTACAAAGTATTCCTTTTCAACCTTCAGAATGACCTCCGTGGTTTCATATTCATAAGCGGGATAAAAGGCTTCTATCAGACGCCAGGCAACCAATCGATAGATCTTTGCCTCATCCTCTGGAAGCTTGCTCAGATCAGGCTTTTTAGGGGTGGGAATGATCGCGTGGTGATCCGTAATTTTACTGTTGTCAATAATTCGCTTTGTAAAAGTAAGGCCGGGAAGCTTCATAAGTGCATCATGAAATTCTGGGGTATTGATCGCATGCAGTGTACTGCGCACTGTCTCCTTCATATCCTCTGATAAATATCGGCTATCGGTTCGCGGATAGGTCAGCAGCTTGTACTTTTCATACAAATTCTGCGCTAATGTCAGCACCTTGCTGGCTGAAAAGCCATAGCGCCGATTGCCTTCGCGCTGCAGCTCCGTCAAATCATACAGCAGCGGAGGCTGCTGCTTTTTTTTCGTTTTGGTTATGCTCTGCACGACTGCCTTGCCGGCCATTTCTGCCAGCTGCTTGATGCGCTCTGCTTCAGCCGGTTCCTCAATATGGGTAATTTTATTTTTGGTCTCTTTGCCGGATTCGCTGGTTCCTTTTTCCCAGCGGAACCAAAGACTGCTGAATCTTTTTTCTTTTTCATGCTGCAGCCTTACTTCATAATAATCCTTAGGGATAAAGGCATCAATTTCCTTTTGCCGATTGACGATCATAGCCAAAGTCGGCGTCTGAACGCGCCCGATCGAAAGCAACACATCATACTGCAGCGTATAGGCCCGGCTTCCGTTGATTCCTACCAGCCAGTCCGCTTCGCTGCGGCAGCGTGCGCTTTCATATAAATGATCATACATGCGCCCATCCTTTAAATTTTGGAAGCCCGCGGTAATCGCCTCTTCTGTCATGCTGGATACCCATAAACGTTCAAAGGGCTTTTTACATTTTGCCATCTGATAAATATAACGGAAAATCAGCTCCCCTTCGCGCCCGCTATCGGTGCCGCAAATGATTTTATCGATTTCCTTATGATTCATCCATTTCTTTACAATCGCAAATTGCTTGTTGGCTCCCCGAATCACCTGCAGCTGGATTTCTTTCGGAATGATCGGAAGATCCTGAAAGTTCCAGCGCTTATACTTTTCATCATAACGCTCCGGAGCGCAGAGCTCGATCAGGTGCCCCACTGCCCATGTGACCACATAGGCCTCGCCGATCAGACAGCCTTCTCCTTTTTCCTTACAGCCAAGTACATTGGCATAGTCTCTGGCGACCGAAGGCTTCTCTGCTACCACAAGTACCTTTCCCATTTCTCCTCTGCTCCTCCTGCTGTGCTAATAAGTTGAAAGGCCCTGATTCCATTTGGAATCAAGGCCTTTTAGATTCATTAGTTATACTTTCTCTTTCTGGCAGCCTCAGACTTTTTCTTTCTTCTCACGCTGGGCTTTTCGTAATGTTCTCTTTTACGAACTTCCTGCATGATTCCAGCCTTAGCACAATTTCTCTTGAAACGACGAAGAGCGCTATCTAATGACTCGTTCTCTTTTACAATTACGTTTGACATGTCACTCCACCCTCCCCTCCAGTTGCAGATTGTCGTGCCTGTAACTTTTGGGCAATTTATAAGCACTATAAAATTATACTAAGCAGTCCGCTTTTAGTCAAGTATTTTCTGGGACTTTTTTTAAATTTTTCTACTAAAAACAAGCTGCTTGCCATCCTCTGCATTATTTTTTCTTTTTGAACAGACCTTTTTTCTCGCCCTGCTCCAAAACCTTCTGGTCATACACATCCAGATCATCTTCGACCAAATCATCTCCTACGATGGAATCTGTAGGCTCTACCGCATTCGGATCTGCTGTTTTCTGTGTCAGATCCGGCTCCTCCACACTGGCAATCTGGCTGCGCAGCACTGGGATCATAACGCTCTTATTGGTACCAAATTCAACGATCAGACAATCGTTAACAATGTTGACCACCTTACCGTACATCCCGCTGTTGATCAGAACCCAATCTCCAATCTTAACTGCATTTTGCATGGCTTCTGTCTGTTTCTGGCGCTTTCTCTGCGGGCGAATCATCACCAGATAAAGAATGACAATAAACACGGCATAGATACCGAGCATTCCTAACATTCCACCGCTGCCTGCCTGACCAGACGCAGCTGCTGTTTCTAATAAAAACATTGATTTTCCTCCTCAATAATAAACGAACTCATATTGTAAAATTATACATGCTTTCTTTATATATTGTCAATACAGATTCTGGAAAATTAACAAACTCTTTACTTGCTTTCCCCTTTTTCCTGCTGATACCCTGCCAGCCTCTGCTTTTTATACTGCGCATACTGCCCTGCCTCCAGCGCAGCCCGTATCTCTTCCATCAGATGATTATAATAATACAGATTATGCAGTACGCAAAGGCGCATGCCCAGCATCTCTTTTGCTTTTAATAAATGCCGGATATAGGCCCTGCTGTAATGGCGGCATGCCGGACACTGGCAATCCTCTCCAATTGGCCTGTCATCCAGCTTATATTTTTCATTCCAGAGATTTAACTTTCCTGCATTGGTATACACATGCCCATGACGCCCGTTTCGTGCGGGCAAAACACAGTCAAAAAAATCTACGCCTCGCTCAACCGCTTCCAAAATATTTTCCGGCGTGCCCACCCCCATCAAATAAGTGGGCTTATTCTGCGGCAGCAGCGGCACGGTCACTTCTAAAATGCGGTACATCTCTTCGTGTGTCTCTCCCACCGCCAGACCGCCAATCGCAAAGCCATCGAGGGGCTTTTCGCGGATCGCCTTGGCATGCTCCCTTCTGACATCCTCTAAAACACCGCCCTGATTGATACCAAACAAAAACTGATGCGGATTCAGCGTTTCCTGCTGCGCATTCAGCCGGGCCATCTCTGCAATGCAGCGGTCAAGCCATCTGGTCGTGCGGCTGACCGAATTCTCAATATAGCGCCGATCTGCCTTGCTCGGCGCGCATTCATCAAAGGCCATCGCAATCGTAGAACCCAGATGGGATTGAATTTGCATACTTTCTTCTGGTCCCATAAAAATTTTCCTGCCATCCACATGCGAAGCAAAGGTCACACCCTCTTCTTTGATCTTTCCTCTCAGCTCCGTTAAAGAAAACACCTGAAATCCGCCGGAATCCGTCAAAATCGGTCTGTCCCAGTTCATAAACCGGTGCAGTCCCCCCAGCTTATAAATCACATCATCTCCCGGCCTCACATGCAAATGATAGGTATTAGAAAGCTCCACCTGACATCCGATTTCCTTTAGATCCATCGAGGACAATGCTCCTTTAATGGCGGCTGCCGTCCCCACGTTCATAAAAACCGGCGTTTCAATGATGCCATGCGGTGTATGCAGCCGCCCTCTCTTAGCCAGTCCTTCTGTTCGAATTAGTTCATACATCGATCTCTTTACTTATCTTCCTTTCCGTTTTCTGCTCCCTCGTCTCGGATTACTCGTTTTTCAATTCTATAGCGCGGTCTTGCCTTGACCTCCTGATATATTTTACCAATATAACCGCCCAGAACGCCCAGACATAAAAGCTGCATGCCGCCCAGCAGCCAGATGGAAGCAATGATCGCTGTCCATCCCGGCACGGCAGCTCCGCAGAGTTTAGAAATCAGTGCATATAAAAGCGCAAGACCGCTGCACAGCGAAATCAAAATCCCCAGCAGCGAAATCATCTTCAGCGGCTTTACGCTGAAAGAGCTGATCCCTTCTATGGCAAATGCAATCATCTTTTTTAGCGGATACTTCGACTCTCCGGCAAACCGCTCCCCTCTGTCATAATAAACAACATCCGTCTTATAGCCGATCTCCGGCACGATCCCCCGCAGAAACAGATTCACCTCTCTGTATTCCGCCAGCGCATCCAGCGCCTCCCTGCTCATCAGACGGTAATCGGCATGATTATTTA
The DNA here is from genome assembly GCA_022794035.1 of Lachnospiraceae bacterium. Taxonomy (NCBI): domain Bacteria; kingdom Bacillati; phylum Bacillota; class Clostridia; order Lachnospirales; family Lachnospiraceae; species Lachnospiraceae bacterium. The sequence continues at coordinate 8,293 of JAAWDX010000012.1, forward strand.
AAACATGCGTCCCCAGCCAATTCATCAGCTTATAAAATGCCAGCGCTGAATTGCGTTTAAAAAAGGTATCGGTTTTCCGCTCCTTCCTCACGCCATACACGACCTGACAGCCCTCTTGATATTTCTGTACAAATTCATCCAGCACTTCAATATCATCCTGCAAATCAGCATCCATCGAGATCGCAATATCACAGCGTTCTCTCGCCGTCATCAGCCCGGCCAGCAGCGCATTTTGATGTCCTCTGTTATGCGCCAGCTTGATCCCTGCAAAATGAACATTCTGCTGCGTTAACTCCTCAATCAGCTGCCACGTCCTGTCGCGGCTGCCGTCATCCACCAGCAAAACTCTGCTTTCCTCTGAACAAATTCCCGCTTGCATCATCCGCTGCAGCTTGTCCAAAATCCGTTTGGAAGTTTCCGGCAGCACCTCCTCTTCATTATAACAGGGTATGACAATATACAAATTAGGAATCATAGCCTTCCTCCTTTTGCTGCTTGGCAGCAGAATCCTTTTTAAAAATAATCCATTTGCTGAAAATATAATTGATCACAATGACCACGACGTTGGCGGCAATCTTCATCGGCATCTCCCACCAGTGCAGGCATTCGACCGTCAGATAAAGAAACGCTACATCTACGCCCAGCGAAACCACCCGCGCCGCAAAGAATTCAGATGCTTCACGCAAAACCACCTGCATTCTCCAGCTCCTGCTTTCAAACACAAACAGCTTATTGGTAATGTAAGCAAAAAGCACCGAGAGCACCCACGCCAGCACATCCGCCGCCACTAGCCCGATCCCCATCCAGCGCCGAAAAATGTGGTAGCTAACGATATTGATCAGCGTTGTAAACGCGCCGAAAACTACATACAGCACTAGCTCCTTATACCGGCTCAGCAGCGTCTTGATCCTGTTCATTCTCCTTCTCCTTTTCCAGCGGCAGCGCTTGTTTGCGATTTTTTTGCTTTTGATCCCATCTTCTTCCAATCAGCCAGTAAAGCAACAGTGCGGCAGCGCCGCCAAACGTGCCGATGGCTCCTGCCGTGAGCCCCGGTGTCCGGTAACGCAGCTCAATCTCATGAGTTCCTTCCGGCACCACAAGTCCCATAAAGCCAACATTCACCTTTTCCAGTTTGACTGGCTCTCCGTCGATATAAGCTGACCAGCCCTCTTCCCACGGAATGCCAAAAAAGACAAATTCCTTTTCCGCGAAGCTGCTCTGCGCCATCACGCCGGTCTTGGTTTTCCAAATGGCATCCACCGTCTTAGCTGCCCTTTGTTTACAGGCCTCTTTATAGGCGGCCTCTGTATAGCGCAGCTTGTCTACATTCTCTACATGTGAGAGAATCCTCTGCATATCATACGCCTGTTCATCTGTGAGCGCAACTGCCTGCAGCATCGCAGCCGCCTTATTGCTGTCTGCGACGTTGTCCAGCTCGCTTTTTAAAATATATTCATCATACACAAAGCCCATGGGAATATAAAATTCATTTTCCCAGACATTATAGCCCGCCATCTGATCATAATAGCGGTATCCCGGCATCAATGTGCCCGCTTCTTGATTTTCGGGGTCGCCAAAAGTATCAGAAGCGCCTAACCTGTCAAAATACCAGTGCACGGAAAGAAGCCCGCGCACCGCATATTGGCTCTCCGGAATCTTTGAATTGACATTGCGCGATTCTCCGATATAGGTATAAAACTCCATCAAAGAGGCCGGCACAATGCTATGAAAGGCCCGCATACAGGAAACTTTCCAAAACATGCCCATATTGATCAGGGCGTCATCGGCATCAATCCGAATGAGCTCTTCTTTATCGGGAATGGTAATTTTTTCTTCACCTTGAATCGCATCCGGAATCAAATAATTTTTAGTATCATAGGAACGGCTTTTACCCCAGAAAACGAAGAAATTTCCGTAAAGAATCGAGATGATGCACACCGCCGTCAGGCACTGCGTTACAAATAGATGAGGACGCTTCCGCAAATTAGGAAGGAACTGGATCAGTGCCAAAAGAGATAAGACAGCAGTAATGCTGATCACGATAAACTGCAGCCAGTTCTCTTCGTCATACAGTCCGATTCGATCTAACTGACCATCCTTAAACTGCGGTGTCACCGCCAGCGCCACCACAACGACCAGCGTTACGGCCAGCACCTGCCAGCTGTTTCGGCGCAGGCGCCGCTCATATCCATGGTCTAAGGCCAGCACGGTGGCCAGAATCAGCATCAGAGTCAGCATATAGAACCAGCGCGCATAATAGGAAGCATTGAAGGCTACAAACAGGCTGTTGAGCCCCGGGACGAGTGCCATCAGCAGCAAAATTTTAAGCAGATAGCTGAGCCAGCTTCTGCGCTTTGTCTGGATAAACGCCAAGGCGCCGCAGGCATTAAACAGGGGCAAATAGGCACTGAGCGAAGTCCATTTGGTATTGGCATCCGGAAGCAGCACTTGCTTAGAGGGCAGGTCCGGTGGAAATAAAAAGCTCAGCAAAATAGCCGGCAACCGTTCTTTACTGCTGTACAGCCACATGCCAAAGCCGCTGGGCGGATTATCGACTCTTGGATTTTGCAGCACTGTCAGGATGGACGGAAGCATCAGGATACCGCTCATAATAAATCCAATGACCGCTTCCAAAAGGATGGTAAAAAATTTTTTCCAGCTGCGCTCATAGGCTTGGCACCCGATGCGTACAAAATAGTAAATCACAACGAATACAACCTCGCCTACAAAGAAAAAATAATTGACTAAAGCATTGGCGCACACGGCTAATGCCAGCACGCCTCGCGTTCCATGGTCCATATATTCATCCATGGCAATTAAAAGCAGCGGGAAAAAGATAATCGCTTCATGAAAATGATTGAAAAAGATATTGTAGATGGAATAGCCGCAGAAGGCATATAAAACGCCGCCTAGCATGGCAAATTCCTGGTTTTTGACATACCGCTTCAGATAGGCTGTTCCCATCACCGCCGCACAGCCAAATTTAAGAATCAGCAGCGGTCCCATCAGATAAGGCACAAAGTCATTGGGAAACGGAATCGTCATCCAAAAGAAAGGACTGCCCAGCAAATAAAAGGAATAGGAGGCAATAAAATTAGCACCAATATCCGTGTACCAATTCCAGCCCCATTCTCCGTTTCGTATGGCATGATGCGCAATTTTATAAAAAGGGATCTGCTGAGAATTAAAATCTCCTACAAATAAAAAATATCCCTGATCTATGATCATGGCCGGCACAAAAAGAACCAATGCAATCGCAATGGCGATCAGGAATGTTTTTCCATAGAGCTTTTTTATCGTGAGTGATTTCATACTGTGTCCCTTCTTGCTTTCATTCTTATTGGATTCATACAAATGATACCTGTTAATTGTATCAAAAAGAACCCTATAAGTAAAGCGAAAAAAGCGATATGGCTCCTGATAACCATATCGCCTTTTGTTTTAGGACTGTATTTTATGATCTGGCTGCTTTTGCCGGCCGGACCAGCATGAAGATCATGCCGGCAATCAGTGCGGCGGCCAGAATCGCTCCCAGTACACTTCCGCCTCCGACAAACAGACTGCCGATCTGATATACAATAAAGGCAATCACATACGCAAATACACACTGATACCCAATGGCAAACCAGGTCCACTTTGCATTGTTCATTTCCCTCTTGATGGCGCCGATTGCGGCAAAGCACGGCGCGCACAGCAGGTTAAACAGCAGGAAGGAATAGGCAGCAAGCGGCGTAAAGACCGCACGCATATTGCTCCAGATTTCCCAGCCGTTTTCTGCCACTTCTTCCAAACCGCCAAACAATACGCCAAAGGTGCTGACCACATTTTCTTTTGCAATCAAGCCTGTGACCGAGGCAACAGCGCCTTGCCAGTGCCCCCAGCCCAGCGGTTTGAAAATCCAGGCAAAAAGGTTGCCGATTCTGGCTAATATGCTGTCGGCCATGTCCACCATGCCAAAGGAGCCGTCTGCCCAGCCAAAGCTGGAAGTAAACCAAACTAATATGGTAGCCAGCAGAATAATTGTACCGGCCTTCTTGATAAAGGACCAACCGCGCTCCCACATAGAGCGAAGAACATTCCCTAGCGTAGGCCAATGATAGGCAGGAAGCTCCATGACAAAGGGAGCAGGCTCTCCTGCAAACATCTTTGTCTTTTTAAGCATGATGCCTGAAACTACAATGGCCGCAACTCCTACGAAATAAGCGCTGGGGGATACCCACCAGGCCCCGTCAAACAACGCACCTGCGATCAGGCCAATAATGGGCACCTTTGCTCCGCAGGGGATAAAGGTCGTTGTCATAATTGTCATTTTTCGGTCCCGATCATTTTCAATCGTTCTGGAAGCCATGATACCGGGCACACCGCAGCCTGTGCCAATCAGCATGGGAATAAATGATTTGCCGGAAAGCCCAAACTTGCGGAAAATCCGGTCCATCACAAAGGCAATTCGTGCCATATAGCCACAGCTTTCCAAAAAAGCTAAGAACAAAAATAAAACCAGCATTTGCGGAACAAAGCCAAGTACAGCTCCCACACCTGCAACGATTCCGTCTAAAATCAGCCCGGAAAGCCACTCCGCACAGCCAACCGCTTCCAGCCCGTCTCCGATCAGCACAGGAATTCCTGGCACCCATACGCCATAGTCAGCCGGATCCGGCTCCGGCACCTCTTTTGCTTCCAAATACTCCTCATAAGTAACGGGAATCTCTTCTTCTACATTTCCCTCATCATCATAAAGATAAGCAACTGTCTTTAATGTTTTTGCATCGCCCGGCTCTATTTCTGCCTCCTCTGCGGCTGCCTCAAAGGCTTCCACCTGTGCTCCGGGCACGATGTACTCCTCCTGCGCGCTTTCATACTCTTCAGAGCCAATTCCAAGCAGATGCCAGCCGTCACCGAACAGACCGTCATTCGTCCAATCCGTAGCCCAGTCGCCAACAGTGGTAACCGAAACATAATAGACTAAAATCATTACGAGTGCAAAGATCGGAAGCGCTAAAAAGCGATTGGTTACAACGCGGTCGATCTTGTCGGACGTAGAAAGCTTATTTGTATTTTTCTTTTTATAGCAGCCTTTGATAACAGAAGCAATATAGATATACCGTTCATTTGTAATGATGCTTTCCGCATCATCGTCCATCTCCTGTTCCGCAGCCTGAATATCAGACTCTATGTGCTGCAATAGGTTCTGATCTAAAGCTAGCTGCGCTAATACCTTTTCATCTCTTTCAAAAATTTTTATAGCATACCAGCGCTGCTGCTGTGCCGGCATTTCATGCAGCGCTGCCTCTTCGATATGTGCAATTGCATGTTCAATCGCGCCGCTGAAGCGATGCCGGGGAATTGTCTTGTCCTCTTTAGCTGCCTGCACCGCAGCCTCTGCGGCTTCCATGATGCCATTTCCCTTTAATGCCGAGATCTCTACCACCTTGCAGCCAAGTGCTCTGGACAGTTCCTCCGTTTTAATATGATCTCCATTCTTTTTCACTATGTCCATCATATTAACCGCTACGACTACCGGAATTCCAATTTCCACAAGCTGCGTAGTCAAATAAAGATTTCTCTCCAGATTGGTTCCATCTACAATATTTAAAATTGCATCTGGCCTCTCATCAATCAGATAATTTCTGGCCACTACTTCTTCTAATGTGTACGGTGATAATGAATAGATACCCGGAAGATCTGTAATGGTGACGGTATCATGCTTTTTCAGTTTTCCCTCTTTTTTTTCTACTGTAACGCCAGGCCAGTTGCCCACAAATTGGTTGGAACCTGTCAAGGCATTAAATAAAGTGGTTTTGCCGCTATTGGGATTTCCGGCTAATGCAATACGAATACTCACGATTCCCTCCTGTTGTTAGTTTTAACTAACTCTAAATCAAAAATTTATTCGATTTCGATCATTTCTGCGTCTGCTTTTCGCAGTGATAGCTCATAGCTGCGCACGGTAATTTCAACGGGATCTCCCAGCGGCGCAACCTTACGCACATAAATCTCCACGCCCTTAGTAATTCCCATATCCATAATGCGCCTCTTGACAGCTCCTTCTCCATGCAGCTTTTTAACTTTTGCCCGACCACCTACTGGCACTTGCCTTAATGTTTTCATTGTTCTCCCTTCCTTTTTAAAATTTGAACATCAGCTCTAAGGCTGTTTTTTGATTATTTTACGCGCACTGCGCGTTAATCAACCATAATCTTCCCTGCCATTTCACGGCTGATTGCCACTCTGGAGCCTTTTATGTTGACAATTAAATTTCCGCCTATGGCCGCAATCACTGTCACTGCTGCCCCAGCTACAAAGCCAAGATTTTCTAAATGACCTTTTACCTCTGTTTTTCCTCCGACCTTTTTAATCATCATTTCTTCATCTGTATTGGCTAGTATCAATGGCATCATTTTCTTCCCCCTTCGTTAGTTCTAACTAACCTTTGTTTATATGTTAGCATAGACTAACTCCTATGTCAAGACTTTTTTATTGATTTGATTTGCTCTGCTGGGCTTACGCCAGTTTATTGATTTTTTTCATTTTGGCGGAAATTTTTCCACTACCCCGATGCTTTTCCACCATGTCTAGCTGAGCTTCTTCCACCAAACAATTAGTGCCATCGCTGCCTTAACGGATAATTTTCCACTATCATTTGATTTTACGCCAAAGTCAGTGGAAATTTTTCAGCTAATTTTAATTTTTCTGCCACACACAGCTGAACTTATGATACAATAAAGGCGGCAAGGTAGTTTTGAGAATTCAAGCCTCTGAGCCGCCTTCAAAGTTTGCCTTTGGCAAACTTGTGATATCGCCATGATACAATAAGAAAACGGGACGACCGCAAGAATCCCGCAAGGATTATTCTACTACATATGAACGGAGACATACCTCTATGAAAACCAGCGATTTTTATTTTGATCTGCCTGAAGAACTCATTGCTCAGGTTCCTCTGCCAAACCGCACAGATTCACGGCTTTTGGTTTTAGATAAAGAGACCGGTGCGATTACGCACAGTCATTTTCATCAGCTGGATCAATTTTTACGCCCCGGCGATCGTCTCGTATTAAACGATACGAAGGTTTTACCCGCCCGGCTCATTGGGCGCCGCATAGATACGGCAGCTCAGGTGGAGATTCTTCTGCTTAAACGGCTCAGTGCTGATGAAATTCATGCACAGCAATTACCTGATGGCTGCATTTGGGAAGCGCTGGCCGGCCCGGGCAAACGGGCCCGCCTTGGTCATCAGCTGACCTTTGGCGATGGCCGTTTGAAGGCTGAAGTTGTTCGGGTTCTTCCCGATGGGAACCGTTTGGTTCAGTTCAAATTTGAGGGCATTTTTGAGGAAATATTAGATGAACTCGGTCAAATGCCGCTTCCTCCTTATATCCACGAAAAATTAGAAGATCGGGACCGGTATCAGACTGTCTATGCCCGTGAAGAAGGCTCTGCTGCTGCTCCTACGGCCGGTCTCCACTTTACTAAGGAATTATTGGCTTCCCTGCAAGAACATGGAATCGATATTTCTTTTGTTACGCTTCATGTTGGCTTAGGTACATTTCGCCCTGTAAAAGCGGATCAGATTGAAGATCACGTAATGCACAGAGAGATTTATCATATTGATGAGGCGACTGCTCAGGCGATCAATGAAACGAAACGTAAAGGAGGTCGCATTATTGCCGTTGGTACAACCTCTTGCCGTACTCTCGAATCGGCTGCTGTCTCTCCCGGTGTGATTCAAAGCGGCAGCTCTGAAACTGGAATTTTTATCTATCCCGGATATCAATTTAAAATTTTAGATGCTTTGATCACCAATTTTCATCTTCCGGAATCTACGCTGATCATGCTGGTCAGCGCTCTTGCCGGACGTGAGCACACATTAAATGCATATCAAAAGGCTGTACAGGAAAAATATCGCTTTTTCAGCTTTGGCGATGCTATGTTCATCCAGTAGAAAAGGGCTGAATGCCAGCCTCTTAAAATAAAAAATGGTGGAAATCTCCACCATTTTTTTAATTTCTCTCATTCGCAGCTTTTTTATCGGAAGAATAAATGGCCTCCGTGCTGCCCAATAAAGCTAAGTGCTTCCATAAACCAGGAATAATCGCAGGCACTGGATACAAAGTAGAGCGCTCCTTGCGAATAATCCTCACCTGCCAGTGCTCTGTCCACTGCCTCATATACAGAGGCGCTTGGCGTCATACTCCATAATGTTCCGCTTGATGCAGGATCAAACTGACCAGGAGCTAAAATTACCTCTGTAACAGAACTACCAAACCCTGCTCGAACACGGTTTAGGATCACATTGGCTACCATGATCTGTCCCTGCAAATCTTCTCCGCCCGCTTCTGCCATTACAATCATAGAGAGAATGTCGCGCTCCGAAACGCCTACGCTCACTGCTGCGTTTTGAGAAGCTTTAAATGAATACTGAGTAAGCCTTGCCTGCGCTTGCTCCTCTTCTTTTTTTGCCTGGATGATTTCATCTAACTGAACTGATGCTTCTTCGATATGTTCCTCCGAAACCTGCTGCCATACTTCTTTCAAAGTGACATCTTCCTCAACAACACTGTGTTCGTTATTCATATATGCCTTCTGAAGAGGCGATTCATAGCTATATGCACTAATGTCATACGCAAAACCAGTAGATACGGCTACCATAACGCTGAGCATCATAAAACAAATTCGACCTTTCACAATACCTCCTTTTGAATAGTCAAACAAACCATTCACAATCGAGAAAGATTTCCGGTAATTTTTTACCGCTTTACTCAATTATATGAAATTATAAGAGGTAATATGCAGAAAGTCAATCAATTTGAAATTATTTCGTCACATTGTATAATTAAAAATAACATATTTTGTAACTATTATACATATTTATTAACCATTTTGTATCTTTTAGTTAATACTTTTGTAATATTTATTCTCTCCCTCTGGCTGCAGCCAATCCGTATTCGGCTTACAAATCAGCCGCGCATCCAGGTATGCCTGATCCAGCCCCAGCACTGTCTGGCCCTGATAGCTACCTGAAGGATTTTTCTGCACGACTAATGCAGCATCGGTATTGCTGTCATCTTCCAGACACAGAGGAAGCATCAAACTCATACAGTTCCCCTTCGGGAAATAACAGGGAATGGCCGTTCTGAAATTCCATCTTACCCTTTTTAACGCAATCTCAATCGCATCCTCCATTCGGCTTCTCAATCTGCGAAATATCTTGTCATTCTCCGCAATATAACTTGACAAAGAAGCATATGCCTGCTTTTGTGCCTCGCTCCCCCTGCCTTTATTTTCTAGCGCCGCAATTCTCTCCAGCGCCTGATCATCGCCATAGCAGCATTCACGCAAATACCCTAGCGGCAGTCGATGCAGATTATCAATAATGATGTGTTCATAATCTGTCAGCAGTTCTTTTGTCAAATCATATATTAGATCTTCATTCTTTTCCACATAGCTAGGCACCTGCGGCAAAGGATTAAAATAACTGGTCAGTAATTTCCCGTATCCATTTTTTCCTCTGATTCCGGCCATTGCAAAAGCTTCAAACTTCCATTCCTCTTTTCCTTTCTGAGGATTAGGCACAAAACAAGCATAGATATCATCATAATGGTTATTTACCAGTCCTGTGTTAAAGGCCGCGAACTGACGATCCTGGGAAATACACACCTTATCCTCCTGAAGCAGCCGATAAAATGTATACTGCATATACTTTTTCAAAATGAAATACCGCCCATAGTGCCGCTGATCATCCCATCTTTCCGGAAGCGCTAAATCAGCCAATTCCTTTAAGAAATCCTGCCAATATCCAAGGTCTGCAAAATATTCTAATGATTTTCCCGGCGGAATCGGGTGTTCTTCTTCTCTTTCTTCCTCTTCCTGTTCCTTTTTCGGAGAGCCCACAAAGCTCAGATACCATTGCTTGCCGTAAGGACGTTCATTTTTCTTAAGGACAGCTATCATATCTTCTTCGTCAAAAACGACGGGAAAGGTAATCGAATAGCTTCTGGCCTGCACCGTTTTCTCTTCTAAACTTTTTTGATAGGCTGCTGCTAATTCCTTTTCAGGCTCCTTCATGCCGCGGCGTTTCAAAAACTCTATGATCTTAGGCGGCAAATACGCTAATCGTGTAAATTCACCCGCATTTTCCGTATGCTCTGCTTTCGCCGGCTCCTGCACCGCTTCCTCTTTTTTAGGAGGCCTAGCGGCTTCCTCTTTTTCTGGCAGTGCCGCAGAACCCTTTAACGGTTCCTCCCTTATTGTAATCAGCACATTGGGCACCCCATGAATCACGACATCTTTCATTTCTAAATATGCCGGCATCTCCTGCAGCATATTTTTCATTTTAGAAAATCCATAGTTTTTAGACGAGAAACCTCTTTCGACCAAATATTTACTGATTTTAGCCATATGCAGTTCCTCCCCTTTAGGGAACATTCCGCATAAAATCTGATAAATTTTATTTTTTTCCTGATCAGTAAACTTTTCTTTTCCCCTTTTCTCTTCCTGCGTATCTTTAGACGCAACTGTCTGTACGAACTGAGGATATCGTCTTTGATAAGGCGTATCCTCCTGCTTCATTTTTCCGCTATGCACTACAAGACGTTTCAGGTTCTGCGTTTTTCTCTGTACACCACCTATTTTCAGCAGTCCGGCTCCCATTTCATTTTCCAGCTCGGCCATCTCTGATGAAGTAGGAACCCATACAGCATTTTTAGTCTCTTCTGATTTTATGCCCTGTTTTTCTTGCGGCCATGGCCGCAAAATGATGTTGGAATTAGAATGACCGTCGTATTCATAATCTTCTAATACAATAAATTCTTTCAATTCTTTCATTAAATTTTTCATGCGCGCAAAACCGTACCTGCGGCATCCATGCCCTGAAGCTGTCAGCTCCTTGCCGACTGCTGAAAGCGCATAGGGCTCATTGAAATTTAACTTTTCTTTTAAAAGCTCATAAATTTCTTTTTTATTCAGTTCTGTAATCATACATGTATTAATCCTCTCAATTTTGATTGCTGAATTTATAAGATAATCTCATTAAACTATCTGATAAATGAACATTCTCTACGATAACCGTTGGGTCTGCTAATTGTAAATCAATAGATGCAAAATTCCAAATGCCTTTAACGCCGCATTCTACCAATAAATTAGCCATATGAATCGCTTCGGCTTTAGGGATCGTAAGCACACCGATATCAACCACATTTTCATTGATATACTTTTCAAGATTCTCTATAGATTGCACGGTTCTCCCGCCAATCGTCTGTCCGATAATCTCAGGAGCAATATCGAACATTGCCGTAACATGGAATCCTCTTTTTTCAAAATTTGTGTAATTTACGAGCGCCTGCCCTAAATGTCCGGCTCCAATAATAATAATATTATGAACTTGATCAATCCCCAATATACGGGCTACCTCTTGATACAGTACCTCCACGTGATATCCGTATCCCTGCTGTCCAAATTCACCAAAATGATTCAGGTCCTGTCTTACCTGTGATGCCGTCAGTCCCATCCTTCGGCTTAACTCTCCTGAAGAGATTCTGGTAACATTATTATTAAGGAGCTCGCCCAGATATCGATAATATCTGGGTAATCTTCGAATCACGGCATCAGAAATATAGTTTCGGTTTACCATACGAAGAACCCCTCATTTTCAATACTTTGAAATTTTCTATGATTTCAAGCCTTTATATTATATCAATCTCCTTTCATAAAAGCAATTCTTTTTCATTGAAAAAAAAACCAAATCCCTTTATAATACTTTTAATACTAAGAAGGAGTCTTGATACACCATGCATGAATTCGGAACCGTTATTGCGATCAAAGAATCTCTCATACAGGTCGAAATTCCCCGTTCAAAACGCTGCCGGGGCTGCCATGCCTGTACTCCTTTAAATGGAAAGGATTCTATGACGCTATTTGCTTTAAATGATTGCCAGGCCGCCATAGGGGATCAGGTACAAATTCAGATTCAGGAATCCGGTGAGCTTTCTGCGTCTTTACTGCTCTATGGCATTCCTTTAGCTGTTTTCTTAATCAGCCTTGTACTGTTCGCTCTTTTTTTACCTGAAATTCCAGCCCTCCTGCTTTCTTTTCTTATTCTATCCCTTGCTTATTTAGCGATTCATTTTCTGTCTAAGCGTCTAAATAGAGAGCGCTATATGCCGCGCGCCGTTCTGATTCTCCCCTTCGTCAAATAAGCATCCCCAAAACTATCACCTCGCCCTCCCTTCTTTCATATGATACAGTAAATTGAAAGAAAGTCGGGAGGTTTTATGATGTCTAAAAATGCATCCCTCTTCAACAAAGCATCCGGAAGCCGGTATATGACCCGCAAACCGGATTGCTGCCCCACCTGTCCCCCTTATACGCCTGCTTCGCCGTGCCATTGCAATCCGGCGCCCAATGAAAACTGCAAGGATATTTGTGTGAACCCTCCGGTAGGGCAGCCTAAATCGCTTACCCTGCTTGCTCCTGTCGTTTTTGATGAATGCGGTTTAAATCTCTGCAAGGTTGTGCAAAGAAATGTATTCTGCAACCCCGAGATTGCATCCATTCGTCTGCGCGTAATCGATATTGACTTTAATATGGGACGCGGCGACCATTCTTCGCATATTGAAACTCTGCGCAGCCGCCCAAGCTGCAGCCGGATCACCCTCAGCGGTATCCGTGTAAAGCTGGCTGTGACTGTTTTAGATCGCTGCCAGAATGTTCTGGACACCTTTATTATGGTAGAAGAGTATCTGCCGGCCTGTCAGGACGATCCGTGCTATGATGAAGAAGCAAATCCCTGCAGCCTTTGCATGGAGCTTTACACCCCGTACGGATTAAGCTATCTGTCTCAAGATCCGCCCTGCCCCACCATCAACTATTTTGGTATGGAAGAGATGGGCGCATGCGGTATGGGCAATAACAGCCTGCGTCAGGGTGTTGGCGCTCAGGCACTGGCCAAAGTCGTTCGCTTTGATCCGGAGGACGGCGTGGTTGCCATTGGCTTAACCATTTATCTGAAATCTATCTATTTTGTTCAGTACCGTGTTCCTCACGAGGGCCTCGCAGTACCGCCCAAATGCGATGCCATTGTCGATCAGTGCGACGCCTGCAAAGATTTTGTTGAAGGCGATCTGCTCAGCCTCAATTTAAAGCCGCTTGATTTTTGTTAAAACAAAACCCCGAGGGACGCTATTTTAGCGTCTCTTGGGGCTTTTATGCGCGCACCGTTTCTAACACCGTTTGAAAATAGTCCGGCAGCTCTGAATCAAATTCCATATACTCTCCTGTAACAGGGTGCACAAATCCCAGACATTTCGCATGCAGAATCTGACCCGGCCAAAATGGATTGCTTTTCAGTTTCTTCTCAGCCGCTGTTGTCTCCCGGGACGGTCCATAGACTGTATCTCCCAAAAGAGGATGCCCAATACTCTTTAAATGCACGCGGATCTGATGCGTGCGGCCCGTCTCCAGCGTAACCTCCAGATATGAAAAGCCTTTAAACTGCTCCAGCACTCTATAATGCGTAACAGCCCTCCGCCCATCTGCACGGACACACATTTTCTTTCGATCCGCATCCATCCGCCCAATCGGCGCATCAACTGTTCCTTCCGTATCTTTAAAAATGCCATGCACGACCGCATGATAAACCCGCTGGATATCATGCTCCTTCAGCAAGGCGCTCATCCCCTGATGCGCCCGGTCGCTTTTACATACACACAAAAGCCCTGATGTATCCTTATCAATTCTATGGACAATCCCCGGCCTAAGCACGCCGTTAATTCCGGAAAGCCGATCTCCAAAATGATATAATAAGCCATTTACCAGCGTTCCGCTTTCATGTCCGGCTGCCGGATGTACCACCATACCTCTCGGCTTATTCACAATTGCCAAATCATGATCTTCATATAAAATCGAAAGATCCATCTTTTCCGGTTCTGTACAAAGCTCCTTAGCCGGCGGCAGACACACCCATACTGTATCTCCTCTGCGCAGCTTATAACCGGCCTTTACCGTTTTGCCATTGACCTGAATCCTTCCTTCCGCCAGCAAATTCTGAGCGCGCGATCTTGTAACCTCCGGCAAGAGGCAGCTCACCCAAACATCCAACCGCTCTCCGGCCTCTTCGTCTCCTACCACCTGTTCAAAAATCTGTTCCACCGCTTCCTTGCTTCCTTCCTTTTAATTCATCCGCAATATCCTCCAGCAGCTCCTTTTGGAAAAATGCTGTCAAACAAAAGAGAATGCCAAACACAACCACATAGCAGTCTGCCACATTAAAAACCGGAAAATCAATCCATTTAAAATAAAAAGTATCTACCACAAAGTGACGCAGCACACGGTCCAGCAAATTGCCAATCGCCCCCGCCATAACCACAATGCTGCAAACCTTGGTAAGCCGAAACTTTTTTTCCGGCCCGAGCCGGAAATAGACGTAGGCCAACCCTACAATCATCGCAATAGTAAGGATGGTAAACAGCCACTGCTGATTCTGCAGGATTCCAAAGGCCGCCCCCCGGTTTTCAACATATGTGAGCTCAAATACGCCCGGCCATAATACTATAGCCGGCTTTTCCTTTAATGTACTGATTGTCCATAGCTTCACAAGCTGATCAATAGCCACCAGCCCTGCTGTGGCCATCAGCCATACGGCAACCTGTTTTATCCGTTTCCCTATCCCATTTGCTTTCACTTTTTATCTCCTAAGTATTCTATCACCAGCTGAATACGTCCCGATTTTGAAAAGCCTTTGTCTTCTAAAATTTTCAATCTGCCCTTTCCGCGAAGCGTAATTTTATCTCCTACTGAGACCAATTTATCTCCCTCTAAAATCTGCAGTCCGTTTCGCGAAGCGCGCCCAGCAGCAATCCATTTGAGCGCCTCTGCACGCCCCATATGAAAGCCTCTGCTGATCACAGCGTCAATTCGCAGTGAAGATATGCTGATCACACTCAGCACGCCCTGCTGCGCCTTAGGAAGCTCCTCTGAGGAAACCTCGCGTACCATCACGCCCGCTGCGCCTACACTCGTCAGCTCGCGCTGAATATAGGAGCTTATCTCCTTCTTCACCCAAAGATACGCTCCTTGATCAGCCGTTAGCAGATCGCCCAGCTTATCTCGGCGGATTCCCGTTCCCATCAGTGCTCCCAAATAATCGCGATGTCCGGGAATATGCTTCAAAAAGCGCTGATCGAGCGGTTTGATCTGCAAAAGAACAAGCTCCTCTTTGAGCAGCTCAGCCAGTGATTCTTTCATATAATCCGGATAAAATACTGCCAGCTGCCGCTCTGCCTCTGGGTAGCCTCCAAAAAAGGATAGACAAACAGGAAGCCTTCCTTCCATAGAGGAAAGGAGGCTTCTTTGATGATCGTCCAAAAAATCGCTGAACGTAATATATCCAGTTTGATCGGCCGTAACCGCTAAATCTTCCATATGGCCGATAAACCATTTATCATCCTGCTGCTGCATCATGTTTACTGATCAATTCCCCAAGGGAAAGCAAGCCCTCCCTCTGTTTCTAAGGTTTCCCGGATGTCTACATCTCCTGCAAAATCAACATTATCCGGTGCAATCATAAAGATCTTATCCGCAATCCGCTGAATGTTGCCGTCCATCGCACAACAGCACCCACAGAGAAAATCTGTAATTCTCTGTGCAATTTTATGCTCTACAAACTCAAGGTTGATGATCACCGGCTTCTTGTCTTTGATATGTTGAGAAATTTCTCTGGCCTCCTCAAAGGTTTCCGGACTGGCAACCACTACCTCCATCTGCACATTGGCATGCAGATTCAAAACCTTATTATTGCGAACTCCTGACATACTGCGCGTGCTGGCAGAACGATAGCTATCGCTTCCGTATCCGCTATAGCTGCTGCGGCCGCTGTCATAACGGCTGCTCTCCTGGCGTCTGCTGAAGGCATCATAGCTGGTAATTTTGCGGTCTGCTATTGTATCCTCCGCCTCATCCTCTTCATATTCATCTTCATACTCATCGTATTCTTCTTCTGCTGCCGCGCTTAATCCTAATGCTCCCGCTAATTTGTCTACAAACTTGCTCATCTGTACTTCTCCTTTTTTCTCCGGATGGTAATCCCGGGTGAGATATTTATCTTTTCCTATTATTGCCTGTTTCCGGCCTCTTGTCAATAAAAACTTTTGTCGAAGGCCGCAAATATTTTGTAAATATTTTAAAGCTGATTATTTCTTCACCATCTGATTGGCCTTATCATAATCATTCTTTGCTTCTTCATACCGTTCCAGCTTCTGCAAGATCTGTCCCCGTGTATAATAAGCCCACGCATAATCTGTTTTTAGTTCAATACAGCGATTGAGATCCGTAAGCGCCTGTTCTAGGTTGCCAAGCTGCAAATAGCAATAGCCTCGATTACCCAGTGCCACGGCATCCTCCTCACTTTGCAGATATTTTGAATAATCTGCAATCGCCTCTTCATACGCCCCCCGACGATACTGAATATTGGCTCTTCCTTGGTACAAAACCATATCCTCCGGGTCCTCTTCCATGGCAGCGGCATAATCAGCCAGTGCCAAGTCATACTCCTCCATCGCGGCATACACCTCCGCGCGCTTAAAGAGAAACTCCTTTCCTAGGGCTGAGTCGGTACTCATTTTTGCATACTGATTATAATCCTGCAGTGCGTCTTCATAGCGCTCCAGCATGCGGTAGGCCTCTCCGCGGTTCCAGTACACAACAGGATTCTGCGGCTCCTTTTCTATTGCCGTGCTATAGTCTGCAACAGCTTCTTCGTATTTACCCTGTTTAAAATAAACAGAAGCCCTGTTATTGACTGTTACCATACGCACCGGATCCATCGTCAGCGCCTGATCATAGTCATGAATTGCCTCATCATAGGCCTCTTTTGCGTGATAAGCATCCCCTCGATTAGAAAAATATCCTGCATCGGATCCGTTCATCTCGATTGCTTTTGAAAAATCTGCAATCGCCTCATCGTATTTCTCCTGATAGTAATAAACAAGACCGCGGTTGTTATAATATACGTCGATTCCGCCATCCAGTTCAATCGCCTTAGAAAAGTCGCTCAGCGCCTGATCATACTTTTGCAAATTCAAATAGGCCATGCCTCGATTATTATAAATTTCATCCTTTTGATCATTAAGGCGCAAAATCTCCTCATAAGCAGCGGCCGCTTCTTCATATCGACTCTCCGCATAGGCACTATCCCCCTGCTCCAGCAATTCTTTAATCTTTGCTTCTTTATTACAACCTGTCAGGCTCATCAAAAGCAAAACCATCCCTGCTGCTGCCATCATGCATTTTATTTTTCTGCTCATACATACCTCCGCTCTGCTATAAAATATCAGCTGTTGATCTTAATCCGATCGTATAAACTGATCCCTTCTACAATCGCATATCCCTGTGCCTGATAAATTTTTTTAATAATCTGGAATTGTTCATAGCCTCCGTTGACTACATAAACGCCCTCTACCTGCTCGATTTCGCTGATTGTAGTCGTATCCGTAGAATTTTCTGCCTGAATGACAGTTCCCGCCTGCACAGACTCTCCTAGCTCTATATAAGCTTTTCCATCTACCACAGCTGCTACGGTAAGCTTTTTGAAGCTGACTCCGCTGCCTTCTACGGCCAGCACCCCCTGGTCATTTCCGCTACTGACAATATATGCTGCCGGCACGCAATAATAGCTCTGCTGCACAATACAGCTATCCGATATTTTAATGCCGCGCCGGCTGTTTTTAGTAAAGACCAAATTTGCTATCCGGTCGTTCATAAACTCCTGCACTTTACTGTTTAGCTTTAAGACCAATTTGTACTGATTGTCGCCAACCTGCTCCAGACTTTGAATGATCCCTGTCATTTTTTCCGTACTGTTATATACAAAAGAAACTGAATATTCTCCTGAAAAATACTGCGCCTGCTCCTCTGTGATATAGATCACAATATTCCAGACCGGAGAAGAAATCAGGCGATAGAGCGGTGTTCCGGACGTAATCTTCTGCATATTGATCTCAAAATAAGAATACGCTCCATTATACTGATTGATAAAATCCGCCCCAATTTGATCGACCGTCCAGCCCTCATAGCCATCATAAGAATAGTCAATTACGCCCGCATCCGACAGGTACAGATTGCTGAGCACAGAGCTCTGTTCATTCAAATAAATCCCCTGCTGCGACAGCAGAGCGGCAACCTTTGTATTGCTCATCAGGGAATACATGTCCTTGCGTTTAGATACTGCATCCTCCAGATTTTCCTTCAGCCGGTACATAGCCGCATAATCATTCTCTGTCTTATTTCTTAAATAAGAAGCAATCGCGCTGCTGATACTATTATCAAGCGAATTAAAGGCTTCTTCATATTCGCCGCTGTCAGCCTCCTGAATCTGAGAATATATCTCACTGATCTTTTCCTCTAAAATATCTCCATAATAATCATCCATCAGCGTGCATACTAAAGAGCCCTTCTGAAGCTCCTTTCCGCCGGGATGATAATACTGTACAATTCCGTCCGCCGTGGCCTTCACCAGCTGTTCCTCTCTGATGACAACCCCCTGCGCGGAGAATGTCTCCACAATTTCTCCCTGCTTCGCCACTACATAATTTAGAGTGTCGCGGCTTAAAAAAATAACAAATTGTGCAACCAAATAAATCATTACAAATAATGCAATGAAGTATGTGAAATGCACCTTTGACTTTTTCTGCCCAGTGCCGGACCTCGGCCTGGTATTTCCTTGACCCGATGATTGAGTCTGTCTATAATCTGGCAAAACTGCTCTTCCTTCCCGTTTTGTACTGACACAAATATAACGCAGTTATTTTACCATACAAGTCACTTTCTTTCAAGCTTTTCCCTAAATCTGTACTAAAAAAGCCCCCTCCTTCATATGCTGTACCATTCATCGCATACTCCTTATGATTCAAATTTGGAAAGGACGGAATCCATTATGACAGATACTTTCAACTTATATCAGGATATTTCAGCCCGTACGGGAGGCGACATTTACATTGGAGTCGTCGGCCCGGTGCGCAGTGGAAAATCCACCTTCATCAAAAGCTTTATGGAGCTTCTCATTCTTCCCGGCATAGCCGATGAAAATGAACGCCAGCGTACAATCGACGAGCTGCCCCAAAGCAGCAATGGCAAAACGATTATGACCACAGAGCCCAAATTCATTCCTAAAGAAGCAGTAGAGGTAAACCTAGAACCAGATCATGTACATTTCAAGGCTAAAATGATCGATTGTGTCGGCTATCTCATCCCCGGCGCCCTAGGCACCAGCGAGGACGGACAGCCGCGTATGGTCAAAACTCCTTGGTCTTCTCAGGAAATGCCCTTTACACAGGCAGCTGAAATGGGAACCCATAAGGTCATTTCCGAACATAGCACGATTGGCCTTGTTGTCACTACTGACGGATCGGTAACTGATCTGGAAAGAGAAAATTATGTAGAGGCTGAGCAGCGTGTCATCCGCGAATTGAAGGCTCTCGGAAAGCCCTTTATTGTTGTAATGAATACCAACCGGCCCCGAAGCGAAGAAACAGCCCTCCTCTGCCAGCAGCTTACCGAAAGCTATGATGTGCCTGTCATTCCTGTCAACAATCAGCAGCTTCGTTTAGAGGATGTGCAAAATATTATTCACGCTTTATTAGAAGAATTTCCCATCCATGAGCTTCAGCTGTATCTGCCTCACTGGATGGAAACTCTGCCGACTCAGCATTTTATCAAACAGGCGCTTCTTCATCTGCTGCGGCAAGAGGAGACTGTCTTCATGAAGCTGCGTCAGGTGCATGAATTTATCCAAACATTAGAAGCCTGTGAATTTGTTAAAAAGGTTCATTTAGAGCAGCTCTCTCTTGGCAGCGGCCGCGTCCGCCTGCAGGTCATGATGGAGGACGGCCTCTTTTATCAGGTATTAAGTGAAAGTACCGGTCTCTCCATTGCCGATGATAAAGAGCTTTTCACCCTCATTCAGGATCTTTCGGTGGCCAAAAAACACTATGACAAACTGAAAACTGCTTATACAGAGGCGATGAACCGTGGCTATGGGATTGTAGATCCCTTAATGGATGAACTGAATCTGGATTCTCCGGCCATCGTTCGTCAGGGCAGCAAATTTGGCGTAAAGATCAAGGCCAAAGCTCCCTCTATTCACCTCATTCGTACGGATGTAGAAACAGAAATCAACCCCTTTGTCGGCACCCAGCAGCAAAGTGAGGATTTTGTAGCCTATCTAAAGGCTGAGATGGAAAAGGCGCCCGAACAGGTCTGGGATTCTGAGATCTTTGGCAAATCGCTTTTTGATCTCGTGCATGAGGGCCTGCAAAATAAGCTTGTCAAAATGCCGGATGATGCTCAGATGAAGCTGCAGCATACGCTGGAGCGCATTATCAATGAAGGGCGAGGCGGTCTAATCTGTATTATTTTATAATCAAAAAGACCTTTGGAAAACATACAGCTGTCGTTTCCAAAGGTCTTTTTAATATTTAATTTAGCAATCCTGCGCAGCCTGATCCAACCGGGCCAGCACTCTTTCTTTTCCTAAAATCTGCATCACCGTATGCAGGTCCGGCGCCTGGCTGCGTCCGCATATGGCTACCCGGAGTACCATGGATAGATCGCTCACACTTCCGGTATAGCCGGAGGGATCTTTACGATATGCCTTCATATCAGATGTAAAGCCATACCGCGGGCATAATTCCTTTAACGTCTCGAACCAAGCGGTGCTGTCCTGCGTTTCATCATATGCCGCTGCATAATCCTTTAAAATCTGAGTAATCGTATCACGAGAAAGCTGCGCAGGCATCTGCGCATAATCCGGCTCAAAAAGCTCCTCAAAGAAGAAGCTGACATATGCCTTCACCTCACTCCACCGCGCAAAATCCTTGCGTGGCTTCTTGCCGCCTCTGCCAATGGACAGGATGGCTTTTGTATAAGCTTCATCCCGTGTGATCAGCGCATGAAAATCGGGATCATATTCTGCCGTCCATTCCTTGACGGCTTCATAAACCTGCTCTGCCGTCATACGCGATACGACGTTTTTACAGATATCATTCATTTTATCCAGATCAAACAGTGCGCCTGAGCTTCCCATTTTATTGGTGGTAAATTTGAATTCATCCAAATCAGCCATCGGATTTGCCAAACGCCACTCCTCAAAATTAGAATTCAGCAGCGTCATGATATATTCCATAATGGCCGGAATCGGCACGCCTGTCTGGAAATAATAGTCCAGAGCAAATTCCGGATCCTTTCGTTTTGACAATTTGCGTTTTGAGGAGCCTTCCTGTTTCATCAGCTGGGCCGTATGAATATATTTAGGCCTCCTCCAGCCCATGGCATCAAAAAGCTGCAGATGGATCGGCAGCGTAGCCAGCCACTCCTCGCCGCGCACAACATGCGTTGTTCCCATCAGGTGATCATCCACTACATGCGCAAAATGATACGTCGGAAGTCCGTCTGATTTTAGGATCACGACATCCTGGTCATTCTCCGTGACTTCGATTTTGCCCTTTGCTAGATCTGTATGATGCACCTTATGCTCTATAGATCCTTCAGAGCGATACCGGATCACATAGGGGATTTTTGCCTCCAGCTTGGCCCGGATCTCCTCCATGGTCAGATTTCTGCATTTTGCATAGGCGCCGTAATATCCAAAATTCTCTTTTTTCTCTTCTTGGCTCCTGCGCATTTCTCCAAGCTCTTCTTCCGTACAGAAACAGGGATAGGCGATTCCTTTGGCGACCATATCCTTTACATATGTCTGATAGATTTCACTGCGGCGGCTTTGATGATAGGGCCCGTAGCTTCCCTTATCCCCTTCCAGCGAGGCTCCCTCATCAAACTGGAGTCCAAAACGGCTAAATACAGATAAAATCGTCTCTACGCCATTTTCTACCAGCCGCTTTTGATCCGTATCTTCAATTCTCAGATAAAAAACGCCTCCGCTCTGATGCGCCAAACGCTCGTCTGTTACCGCACCGTATAGATTGCCCAAATGCATAAACCCGGTCGGGCTTGGCGCTATGCGCGTTACTTTTGCGCCTTCTGGCAGCTCTCTTTTGGGATAGCGCTTCTCTATATCGGCTGGTGTTAAATGAATATGCGGAAATAAAAGCTCCGCCAATTGCTCCTGATTCATTTTGATTTCTCCTCTTTGTCCTTCTGATCGATTTTTACCTTTTGTCCCATCTTAACCTCCTGCCCGTGCACAAGCCGTTTGATATTGGCTCTATGCCGCCAAAAGCCGGACACTGCCAGACAGGCTACTAAAATCAGCACTTCGATTCCCTGCGGCTCTTTGATGTAGAAAAAGGCGGCAGTAATCACCAGCAGAAGCATATATGTCAGTGAAGCCAGCGACATATACTTAGTAACGGCCAGCAAGATAAGCGCAGGAATGCCTGCAATCAGCAAAAGGCGGATATCGGCGGCCAGAAAAATGCCTATGGTGGCCGCTACTCCCTTGCCGCCTCTGAACTGCATATAAAAAGGATAGTTATGCCCCAGTACAACGCCTACGCCTCCCCAGAGCAGCAAATACTTTTGATCATATCCCCAAAGCAGCGCTATGATGACCAAGGCCAGCACGGCCTTTAAAATATCCAGAGCCAGCGTCGCAATTCCAATCTTGGTTCCCAGCACGCGAATTGCATTGGTAGTTCCTGCATTGCCACTGCCGTATTGCCGAATGTCCACTCCTTTTATCAGTTTGCCCAAAATATAGGCAAACTGCAGGCATCCGCACAGATATCCGATTCCGATACACAAAAGTCTTTCCATCTCTATCGCACCATCCTAAAATCTTTCATTTAAAACGCCTCTTTCCCGGATAATAAACTTTATCGGCGTTCCTTTAAATCCAAATGAATTTCTTAGGCAGTTTTCTAAATACCGCCTATAAGAATAATGCATTAGCTCCGCATTATTGACAAACAGTACAAAGGTAGGCGGCTTGGTTCCGATCTGCGTCATATAAAAGATTTTAAGCCGCTTTCCTTTATCAGACGGAGGCTGATTCATAGAGGTGGCGTCATACAGCACATCGTTTAATACGCCTGTCGCAATCCTCATCGCATGATTTTCTGCAACCAGATCCACTGTTTCAAAGATTTTTTCGATGCGCTGTCCTGTCTTAGCGGAAATGAAAATTTTCTGCGCATAAGGCATAAAGCTGAGCACTGTATCAATGTCCTTTTGGTATTCATAAATGGTTTTGTCATCTTTCTCGATGGCATCCCATTTATTCACAGCTACGATGATTCCTTTGCCCTTTTCATGGGCAATGCCTGCAATTTTGGCATCCTGCTCCGTAATCCCTTCAACGGCATCGATCATCAAAATAGCCACATCGCAGCGCTCCACCGCCGCTACAGAGCGCACCACTGAAAAACGCTCCAATTCTTCTTTTACCCTATTATGGCGGCGGATGCCTGCCGTATCAATAAATATATAGGGCTTGCCTTTGTACTCCACCCGCGTGTCAATTGCATCCCGCGTCGTGCCCGCTATATCGCTGACGATCACTCTGTTTTCACCCAGCAGTTTATTGATCAAAGAGGATTTTCCTGTATTGGGCTTTCCGATAACGGCTACATGCAGGACCTCTTCCTCGTCCTCGGCATCCGTCTGCTGAGGAAAATGCTTGATCACCTCATCCAGCATATCTCCCATACCAAGCCCCTGTTCCGCCGAAATCGGCTGTGGATCCCCTAGGCCTAATCCATAAAACTCATACACCGGCGTAAGATCGTTCATGTTATCCAGCTTATTGACCGCCAGTACCACCGGCTTTTTAGCGCGGCGCAGCATGTTGCTTACCTCGCTGTCTGCATCCGTCATTCCGGCCTTTGCATCCACGAGAAATAAAATCACGTCCGCCATCTCTATGGCCATCTGCGCCTGTTCTCTCATATATTTTAAAAGAAGATCATCGGTTTTAGGCTCGATACCACCGGTATCAATCATCGTAAAGCTATGCCCCAGCCAGTCTGCCTCCGCATAGATCCGGTCTCTGGTTACGCCCGGTGTGTCCTTTACAATGGAGACCTTTTCCCCGGCCAGACGGTTAAACAATGTCGACTTTCCCACATTGGGCCGTCCTACAATCGCCAAAATCGGTTTCATTGCCCTCGTCCCCTTTCTATCATCGAATGAATCAAATCACTTCCAGAAGATTTTACTATAGATATCGGAATCTGTAAAGTATTTTCCAGCTCCGTCAAGGTCATGTCATCCAGCAGCACCTCTTCGCCGGAGCGCAGCAGATTTTCAGGCAAAAGCAGCCTTTCCCCCAGCTCCTGCCCTTTTAGCTGCGCGCAGATATCCTGCCCTGTCAGCAGACCTGTCACTGTAATGTGCTCGCCGAAGAAATGATTCACGATCACATGCACCCGTATATGCAGCTTCGGATAGCGCTCCTCTAAACGCTGACATAGCTGCCGGATATATCCGCTAGCACTCGGCGCCGTTACTAAGCTCAGCTCCGCCTCATACGCTGCCTGCGGATCCAGCGCTTCGATCGCTTCCATAGCCTCATCGACAAAAAGCCTCATCATGCCAACGCCGTTTTCAATCTGCAGATATCCGTCATAGCGCTCTTCTTCCGGCAGCTCACGGCCCGCCTGAATATAGAACTCATCTGACAAATGAATAAAGTGCATGCCGTCCTCGGCAAAAAATTGCTGCTGATACGGCTCCACCTGATCGATGATTCTCGCGCAGTCCTCCGCATCAAAAGCCTCCAGAGGATATAAACCCTCCCGGTGCCGGCTCAGCCCCACCGGCACGATGCTCACGCTCTGCATCTGCGGCCTCAGGCTGCTCAGCTCGCGGATGGTGCGGTCCAGCGCTTTGCCATCGTTAACCCCTTTACAAAGCACAATCTGCCCGTTTAACGTAATCCCCGCCTGCGCCAAACGGCGAAGACGCTCCATAATTTCTGATGCTCTGGGATTACGCAGCATAGCCACGCGCAGCTGCGGATCCGTCGTATGCACCGAGACGTTGATCGGAGACATCTGATAGCGGATAATTTTTTCAAAATCTGCCTCCTGCATATTCGTCATCGTGATATAATTGCCATTTAAAAATGACAATCGCGCATCATCATCTTTAAAATAAAGCGTATCCCGCATTCCCTTCGGCAGCTGATCAATAAAACAAAAAATACAGTGATTATGACAGTGCTGATATGTGCCCATGAACTGATCCTCAAAAATCAGTCCCAGATCCTCATCCTCATCCTTTTCAACCTCACACTGCGCTGTTTCCCCATCCTTTGTCAAAATCTGCAGCGTAATATATTCACTGTCCATCAGATAATAATAATCCAGCACATCCTCCACCGGCTGGTCGTCAATCGAAAGCAGGATATCTCCTGCCTCAAGCCCCAGCTCTTCTCCAATGCTCCCCGGCTGTACGTCCTTTATCTTCTGCTGCATCCGCTCTCTCCTATATCAGCTCCAAAAATGCTGCCTGTGTGCCGCGCTCATTGCCCATTCTGCGGTGAGAATGGAAATACTGCGCATGACATTTAGTACATAGATCCGTCACTGTGATATGCTCCTTCTGAAGTCCGGCCTCCTCTAAGATCAAAGCATTCGTTTTCCACAGATCCACATAGCTTTTTCCCTCTTGCTCTGCCGGACGTATGATTTCCGCCCGCCAGGCGGGAAACGCTGATGCAAACTCTTTCTCCACGTCACTGCCCACTTCAAAGCAGCAGGGTCCAATGGAAGGGCCGATTCCCGCAAGCATGTCTTGCGGACGGCACGCAAATTCCTTTTCCATGCGCTGTACCATCTTCTTTCCAATCTCCAGCACGGTTCCTCGCCAGCCGGCATGCGCCAGCCCAATCACCTTTTTCACAGGATCCAAAAAAAACAGGGGTACGCAGTCCGCATAAAAGGTCACTAAGCAAACCTGAGGCTTATCTGTAATCAAGCCGTCCACCCCTTCCAGCTCCTTAGGCTTAAAAATCCCTTTTCCCCGGTCCTGCTGATCCACATATACAATTCGATCTCCATGAACCTGATCAGAAAAAACCATATCTCCCACATAAATATCGGATACATAGCTGATTCTGCGAAAATTTTCCACCACGGCCGCTTTGTTGTCCCCTCTGCCAAAGCCTAAATTCATGGGTCCTAAAGCCCCTTGGCTCACACCGCCGCGCCTTGTTGAATACAAATGACGCACCAAGCCTGTTTCATCGAACGAGGGAAAGGTTGTATAATACACAGCTCCATTTCGCTGAATATGCAGCGTCTCACTTTTAAATTCCATTACCTTCTCCTTCAAATGCATTATGATAATGATGGATTTTCCAGCGCCCGGCCTCCTGCCAGAGCTCAAGCACATCAAAGCGGCAGGCTCTGTCAATTTCGCGACTTTGCCGCAGATAAAACAGGGCCGTTTGATACAGCCGCCGCTGTTTGCGCGGATCGACCGCCAGTACCGGTCTGCCGCTTGCCAAACAGCTGCGGTATTTGACCTCGACAAATACCAGCGTTTCCCGCTGCTGCGCGATCAGATCGATCTCGCCTTGCCGGCTCCGGTAGCGCTGCGCCAGGATCTGGTAGCCTTTATGCTCCAGATATCGAGCGGCCAGGGCCTCTGCCTGCAGCCCTTTTTCATTGGCTGTTTTCATTTTGTAAAATATTTTTCAAAAAGCTGCGGCGATGAATGGGCAGGGGACCAAGCTGACGAATGGCATCCCTGTGCTGCTGCGTACCGTAGCCTTTGTGAGAGGCAAAGCCGTATTCCGGATATAACACGTCGTAAGCGCGCAACATTTCATCCCTTGTTTCTTTGGCAATGATGCTGGCGGCCGCAATGGACACGGACAGAGCATCTCCTTTAATAATGGCCTCCTGCAAAATGCTGACCTCCTTAAGCTTGACGGCATCGATCAAGAGAAGCTCCGGCTTTACAGTCAGCGCCTGAACTGCCTTTTGCATCGCAAGCTTAGTCGCTTCTAATATATTGATCCGATCGATCGTCTCTACATCCACAATCCCCACGCCAATGGCCACTGCTTTTTCTTCAATCTCTATTTTAAGCTCCGCTCTGCGCTTAGCACTCAGTTTTTTAGAATCATCCACTCCGTATATCGGTCTGTCAGGGTCCAGCATGACCGCAGCGGCTACCACAGGCCCCGCTAAGGGCCCCCTGCCGGCTTCATCGATGCCCGCAATGCGGCTGATTCCTTTTGCCCTGGCCTTCTCTTCATATTCAGACATAAGACGGTATTTTTCTTGCGGATCAATCCTCTGTCTGCTCATGTGTTTCCTCCTCCGGACTTTCCAATGTAAGGCGGCCCAGCTTTCCACCTCTAAATTCATCCACAACCAGCACCGCCGTGCGCTCTGCATCGATGATGCCTCCTGCGCGCAGGTGCCCCCGCTTTTTCCCGATCTCTTCCAGCAAATGCTCTGCACTTAGCGCCAGCTGCTGTTCATTTAGCTTGTAGCGCTGCATCAGCGCCTGCGGATAGCGCTGTTTCAACGCTTCGATCAGATTGACGGCCAGCGTATACGTATCCAGCACCTCATCACGGATGGAACCAATAAAAGCAATTTTATATCCCGTTTCCAGATCCTCAAACTTGGGCCATAAAATCCCCGGCGTATCGAGAAGCTCCAGATCGCCGCGCAGCTTGAGCCACTGCTTGCCTTTGGTCACCCCTGGCTTATTGCCCGTTTTAGCTGCCCCGGAGCGTCCGACGATCTGATTGATCACCGTAGACTTGCCCACATTGGGAATTCCCGTGATCATCATCCGAATCGGTTTATTTTGATACCCCTTGGCTGCATCGCGCTGCCGTTTTTCTTTGCACAGCTCCAGCGCCATCATCGGGATTTCTTTAATGCCCTTTCCGTGCAGTGCGTCCATGGTGACTACGCCATATCCCTGCTTCTGATACCATTCCTTCCACTGTCTGGTCATACTCTCGTCTGCCAGATCTGTCTTATTCATGGCAATAATGCGAGGACGGCGCTGCCACAATTCATTCAGATACGGATTTTTACTGCTATATGGAATACGGGCATCAATCACCTCTACCACCACATCCACTAATTTAATATTCTCTTCCATCATCCGTTTCGTTTTGGTCATATGCCCCGGATACCAGTTGATATTATTTTTCTTCGTATTTTGATCCATCAGTTTTTTATTCCTTTCTGTCCTTCTCTTTCCATTAAGAAGGGGTTAGATAAACCGGTCCTTTATATCTGATAAATACTGCCCGGCCGAAAGCTCTATTTTATACGCCGCCTCTGTTTCGTTCTGATTCTGGACGAAAAATTGATTCCACGCCTCTTCATTCGTCATGGCGACAATGAATTCTTTGGTATTTCCTCTTTCCTGCATTCTTTTTATATATTCATCCCGGGCCTCTTTGGCAGGATACACCATACAATAGGCAAGCCCCTGTTCTTTTAAATAAGATAGAATTTTTGCATTATAAGAAAGCAAACCGATCTGTCCATTTTTAAGCAGTCTTTCAATCTGGCAGATAATATAAGAAAAAGAATCTTCTTTTACTGCTCTGCCCCGCTGCATCTTCCCTGCTTCCTTTTCCTCGCGGGACATATGCTGCAGTCCATATTTATAGGTCGCCTTCATTTCATCTAAATCCACAAACCGGCTGTCGCTTTCTGCCAAATAGGTTTTGCCCACAGCCGGTCCGCAAACAATCAGCTGACAGGGAATTTTTTGCATTTGTAACTCCGTTCCTTTCTCACATTCATACGGTAAAAGGCTGCCTGCATCACTGCGGCAGCCTTCGTTGCTCTCCTTTTGACTATCCGATTGGCCTCCAGGCCTCTTTGGGCCACCAACAGACAAACACCCTTCCAATAATATCAGACTTTGACACTGCCCCTATTGTCTGATAACGGCTATCCGTCTTGCCAGAGGGATTATCGCTCAGCACAAAATAAAAATCACTCGGCACCGTATAGGGGTATATCATTTGATTTGGCATATACGCCGTCTTTCCGTTACAATATGACGTAATAAACTCTTTCCCATTTACCGTAATCGTACCGGTTTCATCAATCACAATCTTATCGCCCGGCACACCAATCACACGGCTGATCGCTTCCTGCTTCTCTCCGCCCGCCGCTTCGTATTCAAATAACAAAATATCGCCTCTGTCCGGTTCTTTAAACCGGTACACTAGCTTAGAAATTAAAACATGTTCATTTTGCTGCAGTGTAGGATTCATGGATCCATCCGGCACCTTTACAGATTCGGCCACAAAAGTAGTCAAGATCCAAATCACTAAAACCGCAAGCAGCAAATCCTTGATCCATGTGGCGATATCAAACGTAATCTTGAGACCCCTTTTTCTCTTTTCCTTTTTGCTCTGCGCCTTCTTCTGGGCAGGCTCCTGTCTCTTGTTTTGAGATGAATCAGATGCCTTTTGCGTTTCTTCTTTATGCGTACGCTCATAGCCTGCGGGATCTCTTTTATCACCCGGGAAATCATCCATTAATATATCGTCAAAATCAAACTCCATCAATTCAGACAGATTTTTCTCCTGACCTTTTTGATCTTTTTGCTCCATCAGAATTCCTCATTACAGATTGGTAAATGCAGAAAAAGGGACTTTATGTCCCTTTTTCTTTTCTCATTGTTTACAGATCGCATACAGCATCAGATTTTTTCTTTAACCTTTGCTGCCTTGCCGACTCTGTCACGAAGGTAATTCAATTTCGCTCTGCGAACCTTACCTTTTCTTACTACCTCGATTTTCTCGATGACAGGAGAATGTAAAGGCCATGTTTTTTCAGTACCAACGCCATAAGCAACACGACGAACCGTAAAGTTCTCGCGGATGCCGCCATTCTGACGCTTCACTACAGTACCCTCAAACATCTGAACACGCTCTCTGTTTCCCTCTTTAATACGTGCGTATACACGAATCGTATCACCGATTGCAAACTGAGGGATATTTTCTTTCAGCTGCTCATTCTCAATCTGACGAATAATATCAGGATTCATGAGTCAACCTCCTTCCTTCTGAGAAGCTCAATAATATATGCACCTTTTCAGGGCTTCATACCAGCGGAGCATCCGATAATCATAATGTGCCAACACATAGCACTACAGATACAGATTATACCACAGGCTCATCCTTTTGTAAACTTCTTTTTGCTAAAACCTGCTTGTAAATTTTTTTCTCCTGCGGGCCCATTTTTTCCTCGCATATCATATCCGGCCTCTTATCCAGCGTGGTCTCTATCGCCCGTTCCATGCGCCATTTTTCAATATTGGCATGATGGCCGGAAAGCAGTACCTCCGGCACCTCTTTCCCATGAAATTCTCTTGGTCTGGTATACTGCGGATATTCCAGCCACATTCCCGAAAAGGATTCCTCCTGAGCCGAGGCCTCATTTCCCAAAACGCCGTCTACCATACGGGCTACCGCATCCATCACAACCAGTGCCGGCAGCTCTCCTCCGGTCAGCACATAATCCCCAATTGAAATTTCATCCGTCACAATTTCATCCAGCACCCGCTGGTCAATCCCTTCATAATGCCCGCATAGCAGAATGATTTCCTCATTTTCCGCCAGCTTTCTCACCCTCTGCTGCGTCAGCGTTTTTCCTGCCGGCGACATAAAGATAACAGGCGCCGCAGGCGAAACAAAACGGCGTTTTACATCTTCACAGGCTTCCCAAACGGGGGGGGCCTGCATCACCATGCCCGCTCCTCCTCCAAAAGGATAATCATCCACGGTATTATGCTTATTATGGGCATAATCGCGGATATCAACTGCTTCTACCGTAATCAGGCCTTTTTCGATGGCACGCCCCAGCACGCTATGCGCTACCGCCTGCTTAATCATGTCCGGAAATAATGTTAATACCACAAATTTCATCATGTACGCAGCCCTTTTAACAGATGGACGATAATTTCACTCTTTTCAGCATCCATCGATACAATGCATTCATGGATCACCGGAATGAGCAGCTCATTACCGCTGGTTTCCCGCACGCAAAGCACTTCATTGCTGCCAGTGAATAAGATATCCTCTACCTCTCCCAGCAGCTCTCCGCTCTCTTCCTTTACCGTAGCTCCCATGAAATCCCGAATATAAAACTCATCTTCTGCCAGCGGAAGCGCTTCCTCATCCGAAATCCACAGACAGCCTCCCCGCATCGCTTCGGCCTCATTCCGGTCCTTCACTTCTTTAAAGCTTAAAATGACAAGATTTTTAAAAAACTGTACCCTTTCAATGCTCAGCTCCCGCTGGATATCCCTGTCTTCCTCCGTAGCGCTGTAATGAACCGATTTTAACGCTAAAAAACGCTGAGGATCCTCCGTTGTCGGAAACACCTTAACGGCTCCTTTAATTCCATGCGCTGAACTCACTATGCCCACCCGAAACCAAGAACTCATCTTTAACCTCCCAGTACAGAGGGGAGCCAGCTCCTCACTGACTCCCCTCCATTGGTAAGATAAAGCACATATTTGCCTCTATCTTACTGCATAATTTCTACAGAAACTTTTGCATCCTGCTTAATGGCAGCTGCTTTCACGACTGTACGGATTGCTTTCGCAATTCGGCCCTGCTTGCCAATCACTTTTCCCATATCCTCAGGGGCAACCTTAAGCGTAATCACTTGCTCATCGCCGTTTAACTCTTCACTTACAAGGACTTGTTCCGGATGGTCAACCAAGGACTTTGCAATGATTTCAACCAGCTTTTTCACTGTTTTTACCTCCTGACGCTTACTGCACGCCGGCGATCTTGAGAAGCTTCTTTACAGTCTCAGTAGGCTGTGCTCCTTGAGAAAGCCACTTGCTTGCAAGCTCCTGATCAATTTTGATCACGCTGGGCTCTTTTGTGGGATCATAATAACCGATCTCCTCAACGAAACGACCATCTCTGGGTGCGCGAGCATCTGCAATGACAATTCTATAGAAGGGTGCTCCTTTAGAGCCCATTCTTTTCAGTCTCATCTTTACCATTTTGTCACCTCCTCAACCTATTTTATGAAAACCAGTTTAAAGCATAGCCTCCAACTGGGATTTTCCTGTCATTAGAATCCAAATGGATTTTTCCCGCCAAGTCCTGAAAGCAGGCCTCTGCGTTTTCCCTTTTTGCCACTGAACTGCTTCATCATCGCCTTTGACTGCTCAAACTGCTTCAGCAATCGGTTCAGCTCCTGAATCGTAGTTCCCGATCCCTTCACAATTCTCCGCTTGCGGGACGCATTCAAAATCTGCGGCTTTCTCCGTTCTTCCGGCGTCATAGAATAAATGAGAGCCTCTACTCTGCCGATCGCACTTTCATCGATATCAACATCCTTCAGCTTACTGCCAATTCCCGGCAGCATTCCCAAAAGAGAACTCATGCTTCCCATCTTTTTTACCTGCTGCATGCTTGTCAGAAAATCCTCTAAATTAAAATCCTTTGACATTACACGCTGCGTCAGCTCTTTGGCCTGCTCTTCATCGATCGCTTCCTGCGCTTTTTCAATCATGGTCAGCACATCGCCCATGCCTAAAATACGAGAAGCCATCCGCTCTGAATGAAATGGTTCAATATCATCCAGCTTTTCTCCAACACCGGAAAATTTGATTGGCTTTCCGGTAACTGCTCGGATCGAAAGCGCCGCACCGCCTCGGGTATCGCCGTCCAGCTTAGTCAGCGCTACACCGGTAATGGAAAGCTGCTCATCAAAGCCTTTGGCAACATTAACCGCTTCCTGACCCGTCATTGCATCGACTACCAGCAATATCTCTGAAGGATTTACCGTATTTTTTATGGTTTGAAGCTCTTCCATGAGGGCCTCATCGATCTGCAGACGACCCGCTGTATCCAGCAGGACTAAATTACAGCCCATATCCCTCGCTTTTTCAATTGCCTTCTGCGCAATCAAGACCGGACTTGTTTCCGTTCCCATCTCAAATACCGGTACATCGATTTGTTCTCCCAACACCTGCAGCTGTTTAATTGCTGCAGGTCGGTATACATCGCAGGCCGCCAGCATGGGCTTTTTCCCTCTGTTTTTCAGCATCTTCGCCAGCTTAGCAGCCAGCGTGGTCTTACCGGCGCCCTGAAGGCCTACCATCATCATAACCGTTGGTGATACGCTGCCATACTGCAGTGCTGACTCCTCATCAGAGCCCATAAGGGCAATCATTTCTTCATTAACGATCTTAACAACCTGCTGCCCCGGCGTCAGGCTTTTCATCACATCTTGGCCGATTGCCCGTTCCTGAATCTTATTGATAAATTCCTTAACAACCTTAAAATTAACATCGGCTTCCAGAAGCGCAAGCTTAACCTCCCGCAGCGCCTCCTTCAAATCCTTTTCCGTTAATACGCCTTTACCGCGCAGCTTCTTAAAAACGCCTTGCAGCTTATCAGACAAATTTTCAAACGCCATGCCTGTCAGCTCCTAATCTGAATTTCATTTTTTAGTTTCTGCAGCTGCATCAGGCACTCTTCCTTCGGCGCCTCTGCTTCGATCTGCTGCTCCAGCTTTTCTATTTCTTTTGAAACTTTAAATAATTTTTCTCTCATATGGAGCTGCCTCTCCATCTTTTCCAGCAGCTCTAACCCACGATGCAGCGCATCACTTACTCCTTGGCGGCTGATATTTAGCTCTTCTGAAATTTCTCCCAGCGACCAGTCCTCGAGCAAATACATCTGACAAATGGCTCTTTGTTTTTCTGTCAGCAATTCACCGTAATAATCCAGCAATAATGTCTGTTCATATCGCTTATCCATGTTGATCATAAGTTCTCCCGGTGTCAAGCTCTAAACCTTGACACCGGGACATTATAACAAAAAAGCCTCCCTGCGTCAAGGGGGCTTTTTACTTTTTTATAAAATATGTAACCATATCAAAGGTTATAAAGGCCGCATTTTCTTTTGCAGCACCTCATAGAAGCTGCGCTGCAGCAGCTTGACCATGGGAAATGTGTATTTACTTTTCTTAACAGAAATCCATGTTCCTTCCGACAGCGAAATGGTCTGCGCTCCATCCGCACTTAAAAGTGCTTCCTTTCCTTTGCTGGAGGCAGCAATCTGAAACCGCAGCTGATCCTGTCCCATCAGCACGATCGAGCGGTCCATCATAGCATGGCTGCATAGAGGCGTCAAAATCAAATTATCGGCAACAGGATTGAGGATGGGACCTCCTGCAGAAAAATTATAAGCTGTTGAACCGCAGGGCGAAGCCACAATCACGCCATCAGCTCTAAATTTAGCCAGAAAATCATCATTTACATACGTATCGATCGTTAATAAACCATCCAGCAAATTGCGGTGAATCACAAAATCATTGATGGCCCATAACAGCTCTTTCTGCTCTTCGTGGCCAAACGGCGTCACCTCTGCCTCCAAAATCAGCCGGCTTTCCACCTGAAAACGCCCCTCCAGAACTTGCTGCAAAGATGTCTCGAGCGTTCCCGGCTCTGCCTCCGTCAGATAGCCCAGCGTTCCCAGGTTGATCCCCAGGATCGGCACTCCCGTTCCCAAAAGAAAATGTGCCGCCTGAATCATCGTGCCATCTCCGCCCAGTGCGATCGCCAAATCAAGCGTTTCTTTTCTCTGCAAGGGCTCGGCCCCTACTACTTCCACCATGTCTGAGGGTACATAAGTCTCGGCGCCCTGACTTCTTAAAAAAGAGAGCGCTTTTTGTGTATGGCAATAAGCACAGTCTCTTTTTTCATTCGGATAAACCAATACTTTCCTTATCATCAATCTTCTATCTCTGCTTTCATTTCTTCTAAGCTGCTTATAAATGCTTTGTCCAGTTCTGTCATATGATAATACTCCGGATAAATCAAAATATCCTCCAGCCAGTTCTCTTCCAAATTGCATGGTCTTTGCACCAGCTTCATTTCTTTTAACAGCGATGCCGGCAGCGCCGCTGCCCACATATATGTTCCCGGAACCTTCTGCAGCATTTCAAACTGACTCCACTTCTCATGCACCAGAATACTTTTATCGTTCTGATGATTCTTGCCGGCATGCCGCTCTTTTACAATAAACGGAAGCTCCTCATCGCCATGTTCCAGACTAATGCCATTCTGCAGGTCCTCAAGCGTAAGCTTCTCTTTTTCCGCCAGCGGATTATCCTGCGACATCACAACCAAAAAACGGCTGCTCCACAGAGAGCGGCTGCTTAAGTGCTTTTCCTCGATCAAATTCATATAATAAGCCCTGCGCTCCTTGACGCAGCGCATAATCCCCATATTGCATTCGCCATTTACCACGCGCTCCAGCGTACGCATTGTATTTGTCTCTTGAATATCAATGCTGAAGCCCTGATCCTTTTTAAGGCGATTGATAAACCGGTCAATCCCATAGGAAGCATAGCTGGCTCTGGGAATGCAAACAGAAAAGGTCACGGCCTCTCCCCTGTTTTGATAAAGAGATTCCATTTCCTGAATTTTGCTCAGCACCTCTCTGGCCTGATCCAAGAAAATCTTGCCCTGTGCGGTTGGCGATACGCCGTGATAGGTTCGGCTAAAGAGCGTAAGCCCAACTGAATTTTCAAGCTCTTTAATTGCCTTGCTCAAATTAGGCTGCCCCATATAGAGATTTTCTGCTGCCCGTGTAATGGAGCCTGTTCTTTCGACCTCCACTGCATATCGTAAATGAGAAATATTCATAGGCTTTCCTCCTTCTCTGCGCAAAAGCTTCTGTATCTTGTTAAGTATACCGATTTTCATATGACCTGTCAATTAAATTGGAATGTTTTTATAAACACTTTTTCTCTTTCTCTTATAGACGGAATTGTTCCTGTATGTTATAATTTTAGCAATCTGGAAAAGGTGTCTTTTTGGACGGAGCCGCATAGGCGCCGCGCCCTTTATCCAAATAAAATCCTATTCATATTAGCATGGAGGCGTACTTATGAAAGTTACAATTTGTATCGGCAGCAGCTGTCATTTAAAAGGATCTCGTGAGATTGTTGAAATTCTTCAAAAATTAGTAGAAGAAAATCATCTGGAAGATCAGGTAACTCTGAACGGCGCTTTTTGCATGGGAAACTGTATGCACGGTGTCAGCGTAAAAATCGGTGAAGAGCTCTTCTCCGTACAGCCCGAAACGGCTCGCAGTTTCTTTGAAAATGAAGTAAAGCCCCGTTTAAGCTAAGGAGGTTTCTAAAGTGGCTGAATGTTTATTATCCGATCAAAGGATGGACTGTAAAAACTGCTATAAATGTATCCGGCACTGTCCGGTAAAATCCATCCGCTTTTCCTCTGGGAAAGCACAGATTATTGACACGGAATGTATTCTTTGCGGCCAGTGCTATTTAGTCTGTCCTCAAAATGTAAAAATCATCCGTGATGATCTTGATAAAGCGAAAAACCTAATCCGTCAGGGTGCCCCTGTTTATGCCAGTATCGCACCCTCTTTTGTGGCCAACTATCCGGGGGCTACGATCGCCTCTATGCGCAAAGCGCTAAAAGCTTTAGGTTTTGCAGATGCTCAGGAAACTGCGATCGGCGCCGAAATCGTTAAAACCTATTATGATCAGATGATTGACGAAGAAAAAGCAGATGTGCTCATATCCTCTTGCTGTCACTCTATCAATCTGCTCATTCAAAAGCATTATCCTGAGGCTCTTCCTTATTTGGCTCCCGTACTTTCCCCGATGCAGGCGCATTGCCGCCAGATCAAAAAGGAATTTCCTGAGGCCAAGACTGTCTTTATTGGCCCCTGCATCTCTAAAAAAGACGAAGGTGATCAATATCCCGGTATCGTCGATTGTGTTCTCACCTTCCCTGAACTGACTAAATGGCTTTTAGAAGCAGGTATTCAAATTGATGCCGTCACTGATGAAGAGACTGCCAAAGCAAGATCCCGTATCTTCCCCACCTCCGGTGGTATCCTGCGCAGCATGTTCCAGCAAAATTCCAATTATTCTTATCTAGCGCTGGACGGCGTAGAAAATTGTAAAAATGCCATCGAAGAAGTGCTCCGGGGCAATCTTAATCACTGCTTTATTGAAATGTCTGCTTGTTCCGGGAGCTGCATCAGCGGCCCTGCTATGGAGAAAAACGCGGCTTCTCCCGTTATGAATTATAAACGGGTATCTGATTATGCCGGAGAAGAGAGCTTTGGCGTTTCCCTTCCGCCGCTCGACGATATTCATAAGGCATTCCATTCCATGGAGATCCATCCTGCACTTCCTGATGAAGCTGCTATATTGGATATTCTGCGAAAAATGGGAAAAAATACCGAAGCTGACGAATTAAACTGCGGAAGCTGCGGCTACAATACCTGCCGTGAAAAGGCGATCGCTGTTTTTCAGGGAAAGGCTGATCTGAACATGTGTCTTCCCTTCTTGAAAGAAAAGGCAGAATCCTTCTCCGATACCATTATTAAAAACACGCCCAATGGCATCATCGTTTTAAATGAACAGCTGGAGGTTCAGCAAATCAATGCCGCCGCCCGTAAGCTCATGAATATTCGCAATATCAGTGATGTTCTGGGGGATCAGGTTGTGCGTATTCTGGATCCGAATATCTTTCTTGAGGTTCTGGAAAATGGCCGCAATATTTATGCGCGCCGTGTGTATCTTGCTGAATACCGCCGCTATGTAGAGCAGACAGTTATCTATGACCGCAGCTATCATGTCCTCATGAGTTTTATGCGTGATGTAACGGACGAGGAAGCACAGCGCACGCAAAAGGAAAGCATCAGCCAGCAGACGATTGAGATCACAGATAAGGTGATCGATAAACAAATGCGCGTTGTACAGGAAATCGCTTCTCTCTTGGGTGAAACAACAGCTGAAACCAAAATCGCGCTCACCAAGCTGAAGGAGTCGTTGAAAGATGAATAATCTATGTACGGATATCGGCTACTACAGCCTGAATAAAAAAGGGGAAAACCTTTGCGGCGACCGCGTGGAGGTTGTTCCACAGGGCAGCAACTCTACTGTAGTCGTATTAGCAGATGGTTTGGGAAGCGGCGTAAAGGCTAATATCCTCTCTACCCTAACTTCTAAAATCATTTCTACTATGATGGCCGCCAATATGAGCATCGAGGATTGTGTACATACGATCATTTC
Source organism: Lachnospiraceae bacterium (assembly GCA_022794035.1). Classification (NCBI taxonomy): domain Bacteria; kingdom Bacillati; phylum Bacillota; class Clostridia; order Lachnospirales; family Lachnospiraceae; species Lachnospiraceae bacterium. The sequence goes on from JAAWDX010000012.1 coordinate 46,326, forward strand.
AACACTGCCCGTTTGTCAGGTGCGCGGTGTGGCCTACTCGACCTTCACCATTATTCGCGTGGTAGAAAATGAATATGCTGAGATCATCCAGTTTGATAATCCGGATGTCATTCTGCTGCGCGACGGCGTTCATCTGGATTATCCCAAGCAGCTTCTTCAGATTGAAGGTAAGAATGTTTATAAATCCCGCATTCGCCTTCAGGAATATGATACCTTTATTATGATGAGTGACGGCGCTATTTATGCCGGCATCGGAGAAGAGCTGAATTATGGCTGGCAGCGTGACAACATCATCGATTTTATGGAGGTCATGTATGACAAGGATTATACGGCCAAAACGCTGAGCACCATTCTACTCAACGAATGTAATAAGCTCTATGGATACATGCCCGGCGATGATACCACTGTTTGTACGATTAAACTGCGCAAGCGAAATCCTATGAATTTAATGATCGGACCTCCTGCAGATCCGCAAGATGTCAATAAAATGATGTCTCTTTTCTTTTCCAAGGAAGGAAAACATATCGTTTCCGGCGGCACCACCTCTACTCTTGCGGCCGCCTATCTGGGAACCGTCGTGGATACCGGTCTGCCGCTCTATCTGGATCCGGATATTCCGCCTACCAGTAAAATCAAGGGAGTGGATCTGGTTACCGAAGGTGTAATTACGATTAACCGAGTAGTGGAATATGCAAAAAACTATCTTGAGGATAATGAAAGCTATTCCCAGTGGAGCTATAAAAAAGACGGCGCTTCTTTGATCTCTCGCTTGCTCTTTGAAGAAGCAACCGATATCAATTTCTTTGTTGGCCGCGCCATGAACCCGGCTCATCAAAATCCGGATCTGCCCATCAATTTTAATATCAAGATGCGCCTGGTCGATGAGCTTTGTACCTGTCTGCGCAAGATGGGTAAACAAGTCAAAATCAGTTATTTCTAATACTTATAACTAGGAGGAATTATGATTAAGTACGATACACATGTACAGCATTTAAAATATCGTGTACTTCAATCTGTTGCCCGGCACCACTGGCAGGGCGATCTGAGTGATTCTATTACCGAAATTTTAAAAACAGAGATCATCCCCGGCAAAAAAGCGACGATGCGCTGCTGCGTCTATAAAGAGCGCGCCATTGCGGCGGAGCGGGTTAAGCTTGCTATGGGCGGCAATAAATCCAATCCTAACGTCATTGAAGTCATTGATATTGCCTGCGACGAGTGTCCTGTCGGCGGATATGCCGTGACCGATGCCTGCCGCGGATGTATCGCCCATCGCTGCGAGCTTGCCTGCAAGCGGGGCGCCATCTCTTTTGATATGCATCAGCGGGCTGTCATTGATAAGGATAAATGTGTAGAATGCGGTGCCTGCAGCAAGGTTTGCCCTTATTCTGCCATCAAAAACTACAAACGCCCCTGTGAAACTGCTTGTAAGGTGAATGCTATCTCCATGAATGAGGACAAAGCTGCTTCGATTGATGACAATAAATGCATCTCCTGCGGCGCCTGCGTATATCAGTGTCCCTTTGGTGCTATCATGGATAAATCGTTCATGCTGAATGCAATTGATTTTCTTAAGGGTAGCGAAAATAACCAGAAATACAAGGTATATGCTGTGGTTGCCCCTTCTATTGCCAGCCAGTTCACACAAGTGAAGCTAGGACAGGTGATCACCGGCATCAAAGAGCTTGGTTTCTTCAGCGTCATTGAAGCGGCCTGGGGTGCTGATCTGGTTGCTTATCAGGAATCTGCCGAGCTGGCCGAAAAAGGCTTTTTGACAAGCTCCTGCTGCCCCGCCTTCGTTGATTATGTGAAAAAGAATTTCCCCAAGCTGATTGATCATATTTCCCACAATCTTTCTCCGATGGCAGCGATTGCACAAAAAATGAAAGAAGCCGATCCTGACTGTAAGATTATCTTTATCGGCCCCTGCACCGCTAAGAAAAAAGAATTTCAGCTGGAAAGCGTACGGCCTTATATCGACTGTGTATTGACCTTCGAGGAGCTGCAGGCTCTGTTTGGCAGTCGCGACATCGAGCTGGAATCTCTCCCGGAAGATGTGCTGGATAATGCTTCTTATTATGGCCGTATCTTTGCCCGCAGCGGCGGTCTGGCCGATGCTGTCCGTCAGGCTCTGAAGGAGCATGGCATGGAGGATTACGATTACCGGCCTATCTCCTGTGATGGAATTGAGGCGTGCCGTATGGCTCTCTTAAAAGCCAATGCCGGTAAGCTGCCTGAGAATTTCATTGAAGGCATGGCCTGTACCGGTGGGTGTATCGGCGGCGCCGGTTGCCTAACGCATGAAGAAAAGGATAAACGTCAGGTTGACGTCTATGGCCGTGAGGCTCTGGAAAAGACGATCAGTGACGCGATTCATGTTTTAAAGTAATGAACTGCTGACAGTAAAAAAGATCCTGCAAATTATGAAACCGACCTCCCCATTAGACCAAAATCTAATGATTGGAAGGTCGGTTTCTTTTTTCAGAATCTCTCTACAAAGCTGCTTTATTTTTCTACACAGCTTCGTACATAGTTTTCTATTAATTCTTTACCTTTTCCTTGGAAATTATGTCCATTTAATACGATGTCGGCCTGCAGCTTCGTCGGAATAAAATATTTTGTTTCACTGTACTTGGCAGAGTTTAAATAAAAGTCTGCGATATCCTCCATCGTTCCCCGCCCTGCTTTCATATTGCGGACGATTCTGCGGTACATGCGAATCTCTGGATCCAGATCCATATATATCTTTAAATCCTCCAGCTCACGCAGCTCTGGGAAATAAAGCACGGTCAGTCCTTCTAAAATGACAATATCCAAATCCTCGCGGCTGCAAATCTCCTTTGCTGCCTCATAATATGCCTCAAAATTAAGTGATTCCGGGCAATTATAATCATCATATTCCAAATTTGACAGAGGTGAGGTCATCTTTGGCAGGGGACGGTTAAAATATTGATCGGTCGGCAAAAGCCCTACCTGATACTCCTTAAAATCTTCCAGAAGCATTTGTGTAAAAGTAGATTTTCCACTTGCAGAGCATCCTGCGATGGCAATAACAAAAGGTTTTTTCATTTGACATCCTCCATTTTGCCGCTTGGCGGCGATTATAAGTCTATACCGGTCTTTTTCACTAACAACGCTCTGGCTGAATCAAGGGAATCTACGCCAACCCGATTTTTAATAGGTGCAAACTCGTCTTCGCGTATGACTTCAAAGACGGTCACCGCATCAAAGAATGCCAGAATATCAAAAATAAATGTTTCCAGCTTATAGCCATTGGGCTCCTCCGGATGTACTGGATTGCCTTCGGCATCTATACATTCGATTTTTTTATTGGCCCTGTGGATCGGCATTTTTTCATTAGCCCTTTTCTCCGTGGTTTCAATGTGAAAAAGATAATTTAGGGTAACGCCATAATTATACTTGTAATTTCCTGTTTCGTCCATGGAATTTCTTAGCTCATCTGTCAATTCTGAATATTCAACAACAGAGGGCCGGCCATTGCGCAGACAAATAGCTCCTACCTTCTCATCAGGATTTACCTTCGCAATTACTTTGGCGCCCGCCGCATGTCCATTGGCAATCGTGGCTCCGATGAATACCGGATCACCAATGTTTTGCAGTACATTGTCCACTGAAAATACATTGAGCCATTCAATTCCATTTTCCTTCATTTCAGCAATCATTCCATTTCTTTGCAGAGAACTGAACCAGCCGCCATTGCCATTAGGGGTCAGCGATATCCTGCCCTTCTCTTCTAAGAGAATTTTTCCCTGATGATCCAAAGACGGTGCCATATCTTGCTTGAAAAAGTGAATGTACGCCTGCGGATATCCAAAAAACTGATGCTCCTTAAAAAAGGCTACGGTCTGCTCATGATTGCGTTCGCTTGTCATGATATACAGGTGCATATGCGCTCCTAATGGTTTGGTGTTGGCCTCTATGTTACGCAGGAGAATTTCAAATAAATATAATGGTTTTGTGATGCCTACGTTCAGCGTGCCTTTGGGGCCATCAAAGCCCAGCCGGCTGCCCTGCCCTCCGGCTAAAAGAACAGCCGCCACCTTTTCCTGTCTTAGTACCTGCTCTCCTATACAGCGAAAGCGCTCCTCCTGCTGCTTAATTTGCTGCTGGGTAAGCGTCTGGATGGGTGCTATCTGATCCTGATTGGTCTCTGGATTACTGCGCATTGCTTCTTCGATCATCGTATACTCTAAACTTTCGATCTCCTTTTCCAGCTCCCTCTTTTCTTCTTGATTCAGCTGGCTATAAAACCGAAGCACATGCTCCTGTCCGTGCTCTTGCAGGGTTTTGTACATCATTTCATATTGATTCATCATATCCTCCTCTTTCGCTTAGAATATAAAGTCTCAAAGCAACTCATAGCGCGGTTCAAACACTTGAATATAGAGAAATTTAAGACCGCACATCGTCATACCTTTTACACCGGAGTTGCGTCGCAACTCGCAGCGCGGTTCAAATACTTGAATATAGAGAGATTTAAGACCGCACCTCATCATACCTTTTATGTCAGAGTTGCGTAGCAACTCAAAACGTAGCTCTTTTTTTTGAATACACAGTAATAGCTAGCTACGTCCGTCATACCTTTTACATCAGAGTTGCGTAGCAACTCGCAGCGCGGTTCAAACACTTGAATATAGAGAAATTTAAGACCGCGCTTTTAGCCAAACAAAGCTCTGATCTGTACACAAAAAGTCCATATTATACAAGCAGAGAATCTGCTTGATCTGCTCCTGCTCGATCAGCTCTGACAGGTTTTCCCGATAATACCGCAAATCGATCATGATGATTTCCTGATATACTTCTGCTAAAAATGGCACCATGCTATTCGCATAGGAATCTTTAAGCAGCAACAGGGTCTCCTGCCGCTCGGCCGCTTCATTATGCACTCTGGTAAGTCCATAATTGCCTCCCATAAAGGCTGTATATTGATCCTTCTTTTCAAACATCTCCGGCATCAGCACGGTAGCGCTTTTTCCCTCTGCGGTCCATACTGCATGCAGGCCTGGGGAATCCATCACCCAAAACTGCTCCTGCGGATATCCAAACACCGGCGCCTGCGAATAAAGGCTTCCTTTAAACTCTTCGCTCATGCACCGAATTTCTCTCGTCATGATATCTGCTACGCTCTCTCCTCTGCTCTCCATCAGCGCCTGATAGGCATAGGCAGCTCCGCGCATTGTCCAGTGATGATCTGATTTAAAATAAATAGCTTCTTCTTTATGCCCGACAAGCTCATCATAAGCACATACAAAATAAACCGATTCTGGCAGTGCTTCACGAATGATTTCAAGTGCCTGCTGTGGTGAATATGTCAGCGCGTATGCAGGCAGCTCATCCTGATAAATCCAGGAAGCAGTAGGTGCCAGCAGAAATTCAGTATGAACGGTCTCCGGCAGCTTCTTTGTCCACGCTGCCAGTGTCTGCATATTGGCTTCCAGCTGCTCAAATGAAATATTTTTCACCTCAATCAGCCGATGATCGCCGGCAAAATATATATCGCCAATCTGCTCCCGCCCGTTCAGGCGTTCTATTGAATTTTTAAGCTGAATCCATTGATCTCGAAATGGAATATGATCTGCCATATAGGTTTCCAGATCTTCCATATAGGCTCCGCTGCGAATGTTCTGCCAGTTTGCCTGCGGCATCGCGGCCAAATAGCGGTTTTCCATAGCAGAAAATCCTTTGCCGGCCGTCCACATTTGCCCTAGAATCAATACCAGGATGAGCCCCCCAATGATGAATACGGTACATTTTTTATTTGTTCTCATACTTAAAACCTAAAATATAAAAATGGATTATAGGTATCGCTCACCAAAAAAGCCATACAAATGATAAAGAGCCCAATCCATATTACGTTTTCTAAAACTGCCAGCTTGGTTTCTTTCCAGTGCCATTTTTTATGCCATGGAATCGATGCTACCATGCCCATGATAATACAAATACCATAATTTTTCAAGTAAAAAAGCGCCCCTTTGCTCAGCAGCGGTGCGCCGCTCAGGCCAAACATGGTTTGCAGCCAAAGCTTCATCATCGCTAAATCCTCTATGGAAAAAATGACCCAGCCAATCAATACAATCAGCAGGGCATACGCATGCTGCAAAATCTTTGGCAGCTTAGTCAGATACCTGCCTAATAATGCCTTCTCCAGCAAAAGCCATGCTGCATAATACAGTCCCCAGATCACAAAATTCCAGCCAGCTCCGTGCCAGATTCCCGTCAAGAGCCACACAATGAATATATTTCGGTATTGCTTTCTTTTCCCTTTTCTATTGCCTCCCAGCGGAATATAAACATAGTCCCTGAACCAGGAGCTCAGCGAAATATGCCAGCGCCGCCAAAAATCGGTAATGCTCTTTGCAATATACGGATAATTAAAATTCTCTAAAAAATTGAACCCCAGCATTTTGCCAAGTCCAATTGCCATATCGGAATATCCGCTAAAATCAAAATAAATCTGCAGGGCAAAACAAACAGCCCCCAGCCACGCTGAAAGTATACTCAGCTCTTCTGCTCCTGATGCGGTCAGCGCCGCAAAAACCTGCCCCACCTGATTGGCAATCAGCACCTTTTTTCCCAATCCAATCATGAAGCGTGAAAGCCCTTCACTCACCTGATCCCAGCTTTCCTGCCGGTGATTTAGCTCATGGGCGATTGTCGTATACCGCACAATGGGGCCGGCTATCAGCTGTGGGAAAAGCGCCACATAGGCTCCCAAATCCAGCGGACTTTTTTGAGGCTTCGCTTCTCCCCGATATACGTCAATCGTATATGACATAGTCTGAAATGAGTAAAAGGATATTCCAATCGGAAGCGGCAAATTAAGAAGAGGCAGCTCAGTCCCCAGAACGCTGTTCATCGTGCCAATCAAAAAATCTGTATATTTAAAAAAGCCCAGCATACCTAAGTTAAAAATCACTGTGGCATAGATCGCTCTGCGGGCTTTTTTATGATTTCCTTTTTGATTCCATCGATCTGCATATAACGCGAAGGAGTAATCTGCCGCTGTAGAGATCAGCATCAAAATTACATATACCGGCTCTCCCCACGCATAAAATAGCAGGCTGAGCAGAAACAGGATCCCGTTGCGCGCCCTGCGCGGCGCCAGATAATATAAAATCAAAACCAGGGGCAAGTAGCCTAGAATAAAAGTTACGCTGCTAAATACCATAATTATCTTTCCATGACTTCGTTAACAATTTGCTGCGCCAGCTCAGGATCGCCTGAAATGCTGACGATCACATAAGGTCCTTCTGTCTGCACCAATGCCTGTTCGAGCCGCTGCAGTTCCTTGGGATTATAGGTTTTTACGCTTTCCTTTTGCTGCTGGATCCTCTGCTCTGCCGCTTTCTTCACTGTGATAGCCGTTTTTTCGTCCGAACATTCAAAGACGGCAATCTCCTCTGTTGTCGCTCCCGCGCTTAAATAGAGATATGCCTCCTTAATCTGGTCTGCCTGCAGATTATACAGCAGCAGTGCCATCTCCTCTGTGCTCAGCGTCACGTGATCCTCATAGCTAATTTCGCTGCTGAGCCGCTGTGCGAGCTTTTCTATGTCAATCTGACACTCCTCTTTTGAGGCGCATCCTCCCATAAAAGTCATCCATACGCTCACCCAAAGCAGCACCAGTGCATAATGAACCTTTTTTCCCATTCCCCGTTTATCCTTTCCCGTTTTTATTTATTTTACCACAAGTTCAGCTCTGGAGTTTGGCGCTTTGCGCCAAACTCAAAAGGCGGCTCAGGAGCTTGATTAGCCTAAATTGCCTTGCCGCCTTTTACCGTATGCTGCAATAAATAATCCAACCATAGCTCACAATATTCTGCTGTTAAATGGATTCCATCCGTCGAAGCATCAGGCTGCAGGGCTCCGTTTTCCCCAATCAGCGCATCGCCCGGGCTCAGATAGACACAATTCTCTTCCTCGGCCATTGCCTTGATCATCTGATTGCGTTCTGCAATTCTTGCATTGGTAAAGACATCACCCTCTGCATCCTTTTCTGCTGAAACCGGAATAATGCCCTGTACATAGATCACGATTCCCGGCTGCAATTCCTTGATCTTACGAACCAGCTTGCGATAGTCTTCAATAAAAATTTCTGGATAGGGCCAGCCAATTTCATTGATGCCAAACATCAGATATGCCTTTCCATATGTCTTTTCTCCCAGCACATCATATGCCGTTCCCATCTGGCCTGTTGCCAGCTCATAGAGCGCATCCTCACCCATTTTATCGATGCTCATCCCTCTCTCCGCCAAAAAACGGGGCGTCGTCAGACCCGTTCCCAGCTGCAAGCCCTGTGTGCGGGAATCTCCGATAAAGACCGCGTCATCCAAATATGAAAGCTCCGCCTTTTCGGCTGGCGCCGAGCTTTCCATAGAGGCAGAATCTGAAACATCGGGTATACTCACTTCGCCTGCCGGATCCTGTGATTCATTTCCCGGCGCGTCTTCCTGCGAAGATTCTGTTGTGAGCGATCGGGAACTCTCCTCTTCATATGTATCCGTTCCCAAAACGCCTGATTTAATCACCAGTACAATAAAAATGCATAATAAAACAACCATTATACCCAGCTCTGCCCGCTTCATCCCTGCTCTACCTCTTTATCTTCTCTCTGTATTTCGTGTGTTGGTAAAGACTACTCTATCACACCCCCCAGCTCCTGTAAACCCCTCATTGGCAAAGTTAATAATATTTAAAGAACCCTTTACTTTTTTAACCATTTCTGCAAAAATTCGTAACTTCTCCCGCCGTGAATCTGATGGCCGCCCTCAAATACATCCAGCTCCATACGGTTCTCTACATCCCACATCTGATAAGCCTTATGCAGCGCCTCATAGCAGTTCATCACTCCGCAAAGCGGGAAAATGTCGTCGTCTCTGCCGGCCTCCAGCAGCAAAGGACGCGGCAGGCAGAGCCCCAGCACATCACACATCTCACCGTGACCATACACCTGCGGCACAAAATTATCGCTGCAATGAAAAATCTTTAAAATAGAGTCCCGATATGTACAGCCGGCCCCGCTAATCACAGTGGCCTTTAACCGCTCATCCAAGGCAGCAGTATACATCAGCGTTGTTCCTCCGCCCGATATGCCCATCGCGCCGATCCTCTCTGCATTTACCATAGGAAGAGACTGCAGATACTCTATGCTGCGCATCACATCGCGCACTCGCACGCCTGACATTGTCTTTCCCATCATCAACAGATTCATGCTCATCCGAAAGCAGCTGCTCTGCGAAGCATTTTTCTGCTTGTCCTCCTCAAAACGCCGCATGCCAAAGCCCAGCATCTCCGGAGCCAATACGACAAATCCCTGCATACACAGCATGGCCGCGAAATCCTTCTGGTATCCTTCGCCTAAAGCTCTTGCCTCATGCTGCGGTGTCAATCCGACAATCTCTGTCATGCCTGCTCCGTGACCGGCTACTGCTATCACAGCAGGCGCCGGCTCGGTGAGGCCATTCGGGACCAGCAAATATGCCGGAATCTCCATACCATCTTCACCGTCAAATACCACAAGCTGCTGACGAAATTCTTCTCTTTTCACCTCTGAAACAACTCTCGCATTCAGAGCGCCATACTGCGCCGGAAAGCCGGCCAGATCGCTTTTTAAAGCTTTCTGCCAGCTTTCCCGCCACTGTTTCCAGTCTGCTTCATTTTTTTCATTCGGCATTCTATATTGCGGCCGATTTTGATCATACAGTCTTTCAAAATAAGTATCCATATCCATCATCATAAGTTCCTCCGCTTAATCAGGACGTAAGCTGTGTTTGCTGCTTTTCCTCTGGCTCAATCCCCATACTAATCAGCAGGCAGGCATCGATACGCTGCATCGCTTCATGGTTCAGATGGCAGATCCGATCCTTTAATCTCCGTTTATCAATTGTTCTGATCTGCTCCAGCAGCACCACAGAATCACGTACGAGTTCATATTCATTTGCTTTAATAGCCACATGCGTCGGCATTTTTGCTTTATTGATTTTCGATGTGATCGCTGCGCATATCACGGTAGGACTATAGCGATTTCCAATATCATTTTGAATAATCACCACCGGACGGATCCCTCCCTGCTCTGATCCCACTACCGGCCGCAAATCCGCATAAAACACATCTCCTCGTTTAATTACCATAATAACACCCCATATCCTTCTCTGTTAATTGATATCTTCTGTCTCTTTTAAATGTCCAGATGCATTTTTAAAAATGATCTTTTATGAAAGGATTGCCTTATATTTTCTAATTTATACAGGATTTTAAAATTTTATAGGAGTACTCTCGGCACTCGCTTTGTCAGCTGGCAAACCAGCTCATAATGAATGGTATCGGTTAATTCCGCAAGACGCATAGCCGGTACCCCTTCTCCTATCAGCGTTACCTCATCTCCCAGCTGTACCTGCGGAATATCGGTTACATCTACCATAAACTGATCCATACAGACTCGCCCTGTAATGGGCGCCTTTTTTCCTCGAATCATGACATATCCGATATTAGAAAGGCGTCTGGGATATCCGTCTCCATAGCCAACCGGAATGGTTGCGATCCGGCTTGGCCTTGTTGTTACATAGGCTCCGCCGTATCCAATTGCAGTACCTGTTGGTACTTCTTTTAAGTGCACCACATGGCTGATCAGGCTGAGCACTGGTTTTAGCGATGTTTCGCAGATGTCCATTTCTGCTGACGGATATAAACCGTAGAGCATTACGCCCGCCCTTGCCATCTTTTTGCTTACCGGCTGTTTCTCCAAATCAGCCGTTTCATAGGCTGCCCTGTACTCCATGATGGCAGCACTGTTTGCTGTATGATGAAGGGGAATCCATACGCCTTCCTTTTCTAAGCAGTCTAAAAAAGTATCATAGCGGTTCTGCTGCTGCCGGGCCTGTGATTTATCTGCTTCATCTGCCCTCGCAAAATGCGTATAAATACCATCGATAGAAAGCTGTGGCAACCGCATGATATTTTTAATCTTTTGAACAGACTCCTCGCTGCAGGCAAATCCAATCCGCTGCATGCCTGTTTCCAGCTTAATATGCACCAATCCCTTTTTTCGCTGCTTTACGGCCGCTTCAGAAAGAGTCCTTGCCTGCCACTCTTCATATATCGTAATATGAATCTGATGCTCCAATGCCTCCGTGTATTGTGCCGGATCCGTATAGCCTAAAATTAAAATCGGATGCGTGATTCCCAGTTCTCTAAGCTCTACCGCCTCTTCTATGGTTGCCACTGCAAAATAATCGGCGCCTTCCTGCTCCAGGATCGGTGCAACATACTGCACGCCATGACCATAGGCATCCGCCTTAACAACGCCTGCCAGAAGGACCTGCGGTCCGATTTTTTCTCTTACTATGCGTATATTATGCCTTAGGGCTTTTTCATCTATGTACGCCCGCACCCGGAAATATTCAGATGCTTTTTCGTTTGTTGATTGCATATTTTCTGACTCCCTTTATCCTATGCGCCTTATGGCTGACTTGTTATTGCAAAATCTTCATCGGCAAGCGTGGGATTCATCTGGAAGGTTTGATAACTCATATGTATCGAAGGCTTTCCCTCCGTATCCAGAATCTCTAAAGAAAGCGGCGTTCCCGTTCCTTTTGCCAGCGTAAGCTGAGCAGATGCAATTTTTTTATGCTCACCTGAGTAGCTTGCCTGCAACACCAATGTATCTCCTTCGCCTTCACTAAAACTTCCTTCATTTGACTGATACGCTTCTACAAATGTATATAATAAAAGAGCATCCCTTACCGGCGTTTGCTTGGCCTCTATCTCGCCCCCGATGGTCGGGTCCGTCTGTACGACTCTCTCGCCGTCGCTGATTGTCAGTACGCCTGCAAAGCTTTCCGGTTCTAAAATCTCCATCCGGTACTGTCCGCTGATTTTGGCTCTTTGATTGACGCGATATGTATTTTCTCCTTTGTTGGAATGAAAAACAATATCTACCTGCGCTTCGTAGCTTTGCAGTGCCTCCAGCATGGCTAATGCGCTCTCCTCGTCAACTACCTTTGCTGTCGTACCCGTTTTACAGCCTGTCAACATCAGAAGTATCCCTATCATACACCCGATGAGGCAAATTTGCAAGTGGTTTTTCCATTTTTTTCCATTCATTTTCCATTCTCCTATATGACATGATATGCTCTAGCATATGGAGTTAAAAAATGGAATATTCCTTGCCAGCCTTATACAGATGTTTACGTTTATTCATACGCTCGCAATACTTTTAAAATTTCCACATATCTTTCAATTTTCTGATACTTTATTCCCATTTTTTGTAAATAAATATCTGCAATAGGTTTACCTGCCTGCACTTCATTAAGTAGAAAATAGGTTCTGGCAATATCATATTCTTTAGGTCCTCGGCAAACATTGGCAAAATCACTGACTACCTGCCTCCCCTGCTCCGTCAGGATAATATTATAAGGATGAAAATCGCCATGGCACAGTACATTTCCCTCCGGCAGATTATGCAGCAGTTCTGATAGGTCTGATTGAACTTCTTTTTTACCGCACACCTCCTTTATCCACTGTTTATAGGAAATTGCTTCTTTTGAGCACTTGCTAAGCCAGGATGTGTGTATCCGGACAAAGCTGTCCATCGCCTGCTCAAAAGTCTTTGGCTGCATCATCCGAGACGCCAGGCTCTCACCTCGTACATACTCCATCACTAGCCCGTAACGCCCTCCTTTTTCTACCATCTCATATATTTGAGGGACCTCCACCATCAAACTGTTAACCAAGCAATGATGATTATATTCACATTCTACTGCATTTTGAGAATAGCCCTCCTTAAACAATTTCAATATGCATCCATTTTCCATCATAAAAATCTCAGCGGTATTGCCTTCCGCGATTTTCTTCATCGTCCTCTCCTTTTTAAATCAAACAGCGGTATATCCTTCAAATTTCAGATATACCGCTGTCTTTATTATAATACTTCTATTCAATCTGCCAATCAATCGGCTCCATGCCATGCTGACTTAAGAACTGATTGGCTTTTGAAAAATGCCGGCAGCCAAAAAAGCCATTATAGGCTGAAAGCGGACTCGGGTGAGCTGCTTCCAGAACCAAATGCTGTCGATTGGTAATGAGCATCTTCTTGTTTCTGGCATTGCGCCCCCAAAGCAAAAAGACAACTGGCTTTTCCCTCTCATTTAAAAGTGAAATGATCCGATCGGTAAAAAACTCCCATCCCATTCCTTTATGGCTGTTGGCCTGTCCTGCTCTCACCGTCAGCACTGCATTCAGCATTAAAACTCCTTGATCTGCCCACTTTTTCAGATATCCGCTCTGCGGCATCGTGCATCCCACATCCTGACAAAGCTCCTGATAAATATTATGCAGAGACGGAGGAATTTCAATTCCAGGCTTAACAGAAAAACTAAAGCCATGTGCCTGTCCAGGGCCATGATAAGGATCCTGGCCCAAAATAACTACCTTCACTGCCTCATACGCCGTCGCCTGCAGTGTAGAAAAAATCTCATACATATCCGGATAGATCGTACGGGTCCGATATTCCTGCGCTAGAAAGCGATGCAGCTTTTGATAATATTCCTTTTCAAATTCCGGCGCCAGCAGCGGCATCCAATCATTCGTAAATTTAGGAGCCATGATCGCTGCTTATGCCTGATATACGACTTCGCCGTTGATCAGGGTTGCTACCGCTTTAGCATCCACATCCAAAATCGGGTTCTTATCATAAATTACGATATCGGCATCCTTGCCGGCCTTCAGGCTGCCTACACGATCCTGCAGCTCCAGAATCTCAGCGGCATTGATCGTAATTGCCTTTAAGGCTTCCATAACCGGCAGTCCAGCCTGTGCTGCCAAGCCTGCCATCAGCGGCAGATAGTAGCAGGGAATAACCGGATGGTCCGTCATAATCGCAACCTTGATACCAGCCTGATACAGTACATTAGGCGTCTCAAAGCTCTTGTTTTTCAGCTCAAATTTGCTGCGGCTTCCAAAAGAGGGGCCTACGATCGCCACTGCCTTTTCCTTTACCAGATCCTCGGCAATCAGATGTCCCTCTGTGCAGTGATCCAGCGTAATCCGCACATTAAATTCCTTTGCAATCCGCAGTGCGGTAAAGATATCATCCGCACGATGCGCATGTGCCTTTAACGGAATTTCTCTATTAAGTACAGGCATCAGAGGCTCCATTTTAAAGTCCAGCTTAGGAGTCTCGCCCTTCTTCTCTGCTTCTTCCTTAGCCTTTTTATACTCACAGGCTTTAAATAAAGTTTCTCTCAGGACAGCTGCCGTGCCCATACGTGTCATTGGCATTTTTCCCTTGCCATTGTATACACGCTTAGGATTCTCACCAAAGGCAATCTTCATAGCCAAAGGAGCCTTAACGATCATATCATCAACACGATGTCCTACCGTCTTAAAGGCAGCAAACTGACCACCGACTACGTTTGCACTCCCAGGGCCGGAGGCTACCATCGTCACGCCATGCTCGCGCGCTTCCTGCAAAGAAATATCGTTAGGATTAAAACCGTCAATAGCACGCACCTGAGGCGTTACCGGATCGGTCATCTCATTTGTATCGTTGCCTTCAAAGCCAATCGCCTCTTCATCCATACCCAGATGGTCATGCGCATCAATAAAACCAGGAAATACCAATTTGCCGCTGGCATCGATCACCTGGCAATCTGCCGGAGCCTGCACAGAAGCGCCTACCTCTACAATCTTACCATTATCAACCAGAATATCGCCTTGGATAACCTGATCATTTTCCATGGTATAGAGAGTACCATTTTTAATTAAAATCATCTTTTACCTCCTCGCCCTTATTTTACAAAGAGCTTTTTAAAATTGTTTTAATTATACCAGCTTCACAGCCTGTTTGCAATCATTTTTTCTAAGTCAATCTGTGCCGCAATGTCCGAAGCCGTCATGCCATAAACACCATGCGCCTCCCGCGCCAAATCTCCTGCGAGCCCATGCAGATACACCCCCGTATAGGCAGCCTTAAAAGTAGAGACTCCCTGTGCGCAGAGTCCGGCGATCATACCCGCCAGCACATCCCCCGAGCCTGCTGTTGACATCCCCGGATTGCCGGTTGTATTATAAAACACCTTGCCTTCAGCGCCCTGCACCAGCGTGACCGCATCCTTCAGCACAATCACGCTCCGGTACTGCTCCTGCAGCCGGCATATGGCCTCCTGCGGACACCGCATCACCTCCTGCACCGAACACTGCAGCAGTCTAGCTGCTTCTCCCATATGCGGCGTTAAAATCGTATTTTCCCGCACACTGCGGCGCAGCAGGAGCGCCTTTAGCTCCTCTTCCCTTGCCAGCCAGTTCAGTGCATCTGCATCCAAAACCAGCGGTACCTGCTGCGAAAGCCGCTCCAACATTCCCTTCAAAAAGCGCCCTACGTACTCTTGCTGACCCAGCCCTGGCCCGGCCAGTACGGCAGATGCCTGATCCAGCCCCGCAAACGGCAGCTCTTCTTTATCATACGGCGTTGTAATCGCTTCCGGAAGGCTCACCTGCAGCACAGAAGCAGCCTCCTTCGGAATCGCCGCATCCACAAGCCCCACGCCCATTTTATACGCGGCGCGGCCGCTCAAAATGGCGGCGCCTGTCATGGATCTGCTGCCGGCTATCATAAACAGTCTTCCATACGTTCCTTTATGACTGCGGCTGACCCGCTTAGGCAGCAGCCCCTTCACATCCGAAGCCTCCAGCACAAAGGCAGAAGCCTCTCCCAGCGCCGGAACCGTCTCCGGCATGCCGATTTCAGCTACCTGCACCCTGCCCGCATGCTCCTTTCCAGGAAACAGGAGAAGTCCTGGTTTCAGGCGGCAAAACGTAATTGTTTCATCAGCCTCTACCGCGCATCCCAGCACGGCGCCGGTATCGCTCTGTACGCCGGAGGGTATATCAACGGCTAGGACCTTGACCGCTTCCTCCTGATGCGCCCGGTTCACTGCTGCGATCATCTGCGCCCAAAAGCCCTGCACCTCTCGGTCCAGACCTGTACCGAAAATCGCATCCACAATCCAGTCGCTCCGCCGCACCAGCTCCGCCGCCTGCCCGACCTGCTCTTGCTGTACTACCGGGACCTGATACGCCTCCAGCAATGCATAATTGATTCTGGCATCGCCTTTTAAGGATTCCGGCCTTCCGCCCAAAAGCACCTGCACCGAAAGCCCCTGAATCTTCAGCATCCGTGCAATGGCAAATCCGTCTCCGCCATTATTGCCCGCACCGCACAAGATCAGCACTCTTTGCCCGCGATCGCAGCACTGCAAAAGCCAGTCCGCTACGCTGCGCGCCGCCGCCTCCATCAGAAGGAGCCCCGGAATATGAAGCTCCTCAGCCGCATACCGATCGGCCTCGCGCATCTGTTCTGCTCTGCTTATCCACTTCATCCTTATAATGCCTTTATAATCCGAATCAATATATCGGCCAGCCCTACATTATAGCCGCTGCTGGCGTATACACCACATAATCCATCATTGAGCACCAAAACAAGCGGCAGCTTATCCGGATCCACATACATTCTCCGGCCCAGCGTATTCACATTCTCATGAAAATCATCATAGACCAGACGAATCCCCGGGATCTCCTTCAGCGCCTTTGCCAGCGTAGCCTGCTGCACCGCATCCTCATCCCTCAGCATAAACAGAATATCTGCATCTAGCGTCCTAAACTCCTCTGCCTGCTGCATCATTTCATTTAAAATATGCTCGGTGGGTTCTTTCCCCTCTTCAATCCATACCAAAATATTCTTAGGCTTTTTCAGCAATGTGCTGGCCTTGACCTTCTGTCCTTTAACTGCCTGCAGATCAAAATCTACAATCTCATTATTAGAAAGAGTCTCTGCCAGATCCACCTCGCGTTTTTTAAGCTCGATCCGGCGCTCTTCCCCTGCCTTAAGCGTAAAGATATACGCATAGGCATACATATGCCCGTTCGGCAGACGATTTACCGTCAGCAGCCGGTACTCTCCCGGCTCTGTCTGGCAGCAGAATTCCCCCTTTTCATTCACTGCCGGCAGATCGATCCGGCGATAGATTCCGTCCTGCAGCCGCCCTACCGTAAAGCTCTGACGATAGATCCACTCCTCCGGCTTTTCACAGACAAATGTCAGCTCTGCCTTTTTCTCCTTAGACTCTGTCTGCTTTGCTTTCACAAAATGATCCTTTTTCCAGTACTCCGCGTTTCCATCCACTGGGCTAAGCCGTGCCGCCATCCCTAAACTGCGGCAAATAGCAACAAAAAGAATTTTCCGGCTAATTGGATCCGTTTTTCCGCTTTGCAAGGACTCAGCAGGCGTATAAAACAGATCCTGATAGTCCATCTGCGACTCACTCGTCAGATGCTCCTCGAGCCATGTCATGATCCGCTCCGGCTTTTGCTGAAACTCCTTTTTCGTCTTATCGTCAAAATACTGCTGAATCTTCTCACGGTACTGCGTAAGCGTCTCGTTCCATACTCTTGGGCAAAGCACATAGGCAGCAAAAATCTCCTCCGGATACTCCTGTGCAAATTCAGCCGCACAAATCAAGTGCTCATCCAGCACCTCTTTTTTTACATCCCGGTAATCCTTTTTCGTCAGCGACTGCAGCAGCGCCTTTCTGTACTTTTGATCGCCCAGGGCGCCCTGCGCCAAAAAGGCGGCAATACTTTCAAAGTTACCTTTTGCAAGCTGCAAGATTTCCTGAAGATCCTCATCGTATTTACACGCCTCATCCGGGCGGTAAAATCCGTCAATCCTCGTGCTGCGCAGCTGTGTTCCTTTTTCCATGCGCGCGTCACGCTCTACCCTTTGCTCTTCTGTCAGCAGTGCAGGGTGCATAGGATAGTCATGCGGCGAGATAAAGTCAAAGCTATGCCAGATCTCTTTCTCTTGCCTTTCTGCTCCGAGCGTGAGCACGACCTCACAGTCCTCCTCAATGCACACCAGCGCTTGTGCCATCTGTCCCTCTTGGATGGCATGCACATGAATATGGCCTAATCCTAACTGGATCTTCACTCCCCCTTGCTCGTCTGTGGTCATATTGGCAACGGAAGAAAATTCTGCCATATTTAAAATTTCAAAACGAACCATCGCTCCTTTTGCCGGCTGGCCGGCCGGATCCATCACTCTGACCTGCAGGGTTTTCGTAAGCGCATAATTGTCCGTGATATGCTCATAGGTCACGCCGTCTTCTACATGACAGCGCGCCGCCCTCTCTTTGCCGTACAGCTCTTCTATCTCCTGCTGGCTTTGGGCTCCGGTAAAGGTGCGCGTATGGATCAGCATGGCGCGTGAGGATGCATTGGTAAACCATCCTTTGTCCAGGATGGGCTCTGGCTCGCAGGCTCCCAAAAAGTGCCATTTGCCGTTCAGATACACCTCAACCCACGCATGGTTGTCATCACAATGAGACCACCACGGCGCATAGACCTGCCGGGCAGGAATACCGACGCTGCGCAGTGCCGTAACGGTAAAGGTGGATTCCTCGCCGCATCGACCGCTGCCAGAGCGGTATACGGTCATGGCAGAGGCTGTTCTATCGTCGGCGCTCTGATAGGTTGCGTTTTCCTGACACCAGTAATTGACCTCCAGAGCTGCCTGCTGAGGCGACAGATCCTTTATTCTGGGCAGCAGCTCCTGATAAAAGAGCTGCCTGCATTCTTCAATATCCTCCGTATTGATACGAGGATAGAGAACATAATCGGCGAAGATATCTTCAGAAAGGTCCTGACACCAGCTCATCTTTTGCTTTAGGCTGAGCGCATGCTCTACATAGGGAATCCATGTCCGAAAAGAATAGCTGACAAGATCGGTAAGCGGCAGGGTTGCTCCTAAATATGTCATCCATGCCTGCAGCTCCTGCTGCTCCTTTAGCTTCTCTAAGCCCTGCTGCCATTCCTGCTGCTTTTCTCCTAAAACGATTAGGCGCTGCTGCCATTTTTTCTGTGCATATGCTAAACGCTTCTGTTCCATAATTATGCCCTTTCCTGCAGCCCGGCTAATAATGCGTCATGAGCTGCGCGAATATTTTCCTCCTGCGTCCGCCAGACCTCAAACTCACTCAGGCTGGGAAGGCCCATGCTTACGCCCTCTTTGCGGTATATCATGCCGCTGTCAAGCGTAACCTTGCCCGACAGATGAAAGCTTGTCAGATTAGCCGAGCGCGTCATCTGCGTAATGACGTCTGCATTGACTCCTGCGCCCACTAGGATATCTACCTTGCCTGCTGCTTTTTGCGCAAGCTGCTCAATGAGCTCCTGTCCGTCCAGACAATGATTTTTCTGCCCGGAGGTTAAGATGGTATGGATACCCAGCTCCTTGCACTCCTCCAGTGTCTTAAAGGGATCTTTACATACGTCAAAGGCTCGGTGCAGCGTAATGCTCATATCGCCTGCCGCCTCTTTAAGCCGGCTCATCTGCGCCAGATCCAGATCGCCCTCTTTGGTTAAACAGCCAATGACAACGCCGTCTGCCCCTGCTTCACGAAACATAGCAACCTCTCGCTCAATAATTGCAAATTCATGCTCCGTATACAAAAAGTCTCCGAACCGCGGCCTGAGCAGCGCATGAATACGAATAGAGGTATGCTTTCTCACTTCCTCATATAAGGCTAAGCTGGGAGTCGTGCCCCCGATGATCAGATTGGCACAGAGCTCCAGACGGTTGGCTCCCCCCTTTTCAGCTGCAATAGCTGATTCTACGCTGTCTACACAGCATTCTAAAACGTATTTCATAATGTCCTCCGTTCCTATGTTATGATCATTTATTGTAGCTTTTTGCTCCTCTATTGTCAAGCTGGCAGTGCGTGCTTTCTCTACGTAAATGAGCTCTTTTAAAAATTTTTCAAAAATCATTTCACCCCTCTCCTTGTCCTTGAATACAGTATAGTATCAAGCACATCAAGCGCTTGAAAATTTCAAATAAGGAGGCGGCAATTATGGAATGCTGCAACACTGGTAACAACAATATTCTTTTTCTGATCATCCTGTTGTTCTTATTTAATGGAGATTGTGGCTGCGGCGGCAGCACCGCTAACCTGACTGGCGGCTGTGGCACTGGCTGTGGCTGTGGAGGCAGCGGCTTCTTCGGTGGAGACTGCAGCTGCTTGATCCTGCTGCTCATCCTGTTCTGCGGCTGCCGTTAAGAAACCGTAGACGGAAACAAAAAAGCGCCTCAAAATGAGGCGCTTTTTTGTTTGGCCTTTATGAATCACCGGTCCGGTAATGATACATTAAACTGCGAACACGCCCCCCTCAACGCCGCTCGCCCTGCTTGCCTTTTCCTGCTTTTATTGATATAATAAAGGCGGCAAGACAGTTTTGGATATTCAAATCCCTGAGCCGCCTTTTAAGTTTGCCATTGGCAAACTTGCGATATCGCCATTCTATTAAATGCAGCCCGTTATATTTCGGCTATTCAAGCAATTGTGCTGCGCAAAAACGGCAAGACAGTTTTGAATATTCAAATCCCTGAGCAAGAATCTCGTAGAGATTTCTTGCAAAGTTCGGTGAGGAACGAGCCGAACTTGTAGTATATGGTAAGAAAGTTTAATTCTTTTAGGAGGCCTGTATGGCAACAATTAAAGAAGTCGCTGATTTGGCCGGCGTCTCTGTGGCCACCGTATCGCGTGTGCTCAATACACCGGACAGTGTTCGGCAGACAACCCGTCAGCAAGTCATGAAGGCTATTGAAGCACTCCATTATCGTCCTAATTATTTAGGGCGTACCCTGCGCCTCATGGAGACCAAACGTATTTTAGTTGTATTAAATACACTCTCCAACCAGTTTTTTTCTCGTGTTGTACGCGGCATAGAAGAACGGGCCCGTGAAGATGGCTACTCGGTTCTTCTCTGCGTCACCAGAGGCAATCAGGAAAATCTGATGGAATACATCAAGATGCTGCAGACACGTGAAATTGACGGTATGATTTTAACTACCCGGGAAATTTCTGAGGCCTCCATCTACGCGATGAGCAAGGAGGCACCCATTGTGTGCGCCTGCGAACCGGTGCATAACAAAAAAATCCCCCTTATCGCCATTGATGATGAGCAGGCGGGGTATGATGCTGCTTGTTTTTTGCTGAAACAAAATAAAAAGCGAATTGCTCTTTTTGGCGCCGGCAAAAACTTCTACAGTTCTATCCTGCGCGAACGAGGTGTGAAAAGAGCACTGCAGGAGGCTGGGCTCTCCCCCTTTTACATCGCTTCGGAAGGCTACTCCTACCGCGCCGGAGTGCGCTCTACCAGCAGCATGCTGGAGGATACCTCCGGGCTGCCGGATGCTATTTTTGCCTTTTCAGACAGCGCGGCCATCGGCACGATCAATGAGCTAAACAAACGCGGCATCCATGTTCCCAATGACATTTCTGTCATGGGCTTTGATAACACAGCCATCTCAGAAATGTTTATTCCCACCCTGACCACCGTTTCACAGCCGCAGCATACGCTTGGCTATCAGGCCATGGACATGCTGATCCATCAGATTAAAGGACAGCCTTGCACAAAACGCTATATTGTAAAGCACGAAATCATCTATCGTGACTCCCTCAAATAAAAAAATCCACCTTTTTGATTTCACTTCGTTCAAAAAGGTGGATTTTTATTTTATTCTTCCTCTTCTTCTTCCAGTTCTTCAATATCATCCACCGGCGGCTCAAGGCCCTCGATTTCAATATGATTTTTCTGCGCATAATCCCAAAGCGCTGCATGAATTGCTTGCTCAGCTAATAGGGAACAATGTACCTTAACCGGTGGCAAACCATCTAAAGCTTCCATCACGGCTTTATTGGTTACCTTCAGTGCTTCCTCAACCGTCTTTCCAATGACCAGCTCAGTGGCCATACTGGAGGTAGCGACAGCAGCGCCGCAGCCAAAGGTTTTAAATTTTACATCTTCAATCACGCCGTTTTCTACTTTCAAGAAAATCCGCATGATGTCTCCGCATTTTGCATTGCCGACAGTCCCTACGCCATCAGCATTTTCGATCTCTCCCACATTACGGGGATGCATAAAATGATCCATTACCTTTTCAGAATACATTGTTTTTCTCCTTTATCTTTTCTGGTTCTTTTTCATATAATCTTCATACAGCGGGGACATATCACGCAGGCGCTGTACAATCGGCGGCAGCTTTTCTAAAATATAATCGATATCCTCCATCGTATTTTCTCTGCCAAAGGTCATGCGCAGAGATCCATGGGCAATCTCATGCGGAAGTCCAATCGCCAAAAGTACATGGGACGGATCCAAAGATCCACTCGTGCAGGCCGAACCACTGGAGGCATAAATTCCATTCATATCCAGCAGCATCAAAAGAGACTCTCCTTCTACAAACTCAAAGCTAAAATTCACATGCCCCGGCAGCCGGTTATATCTCGCTCCATTCAGGCGTGCATGAGGAATGCGCTCCAAAACACCTTCAATCAGATGATCTCTCATCTGCTGCAGCCTCTGATTACGTTCCTTCATCTCTGCCGTTGCCAGCTCAACAGCCTTGCCAAAGCCCACGATGCCTGCCACGTTCTCCGTACCGGCGCGGCGCCTGCTCTCCTGTGCGCCGCCATGAATAAATGAGGGGAGCTGAATTCCCTTGCGGATATAGAGCGCTCCTACCCCTTTAGGACCATACAGCTTGTGTGCACTCATCGAGAGCATATCAATCTGCATGCTTTCTACATCGATTGGCAGCGTTCCTAAGGCCTGTACGGCATCTACATGAAATAATACACCCTTTTCATGGCATATCGCACCGATTTCTGCAATGGGGTTGATCGTACCAATCTCATTATTGGCCATCATGATGCTGACAAGGATCGTCTCATCATCCAGCGCCTCTTTTAATGCCTCTACCGAAACCGTACCCTCTGCATCTACCGGCAAATAGGTGATGCGGTACCCATGCTTTTCCAAAAATTCACAGCTATGCAGCACTGCATGATGCTCCACGGCAGAGGTAATAATATGGCGGCCTTTTTGCGCATATTTCTCTGCAACGCCCTTAATCGCCCAGTTATCGGCTTCCGTACCGCATCCGGTAAAGAAAATCTCTCTTGCCTTGGCGCCGATGCCGCGTGCCACCTGTTCTCTGGCCTTTTCCAGTGCACTTTTGCTTTCCTGCGCAATTTGATAGATGCTCGAAGGATTACCGTATCGCTCACTAAAATAAGGAAGCATTGCCTCCAGCACCTCCGGCCTAACTGCTGTGGTTGCGGAATGATCCGCATATACAACTCTACTTTCCATTACAAACTCCCTTTCCTTTTGAACTGGCTTGTTTTGCCTCTGGTTTCATATCGATCAGCTCGGCCAGCGTGATGCTGTCCACCGCTTCATTGATGCTTTCTGTAATTCGTTTCCAGACATACTGCACCACACAGCCCTCCTGCCGTTCACAAGGAGTCCCTGCATCGTGCACACAGTCTACCGGAATCAAATCTCCTTCGCCGACTCGCAGAACCTCGCCCACCTTAATCGCCTCCGGCGCCCTCGCCAGCTTATAGCCGCCACTGGCTCCGCGCTCGGCTTCGATCAGATTAGCTGCTTTAAGCTGCCGCAGCAGCTTTTCCAGATAACGCTCTGTCACTCCGGTCTGTTCTGCGATCATCGCAATGGACAAAACGCCTTCACCCTGACATTTTTGCTGTCTGGCAAGCGCTACCATCGCTCTCAAACTATATTGACCCTTCGTTGACATTTTCATACGTTTGTTACCTCTAATTCCTACCATTTTGGTCGTGATTATAATAGCATAAATCAAGTATCCTGTCAACGCGTTTTTTTGATTTTTTTCATAGCCTCCTCTATTTTTTCATATAGTAGAAAAAACTCTGATACTCAGATTCACAGGGGGTACATATGAAACGTAATTCCGTCCTTGTTGGCACGCTTTGGCTCATGATTGCCGGCATTGTCACCCGTCTTTTAGGCTTTGTCTATCGCATTTATCTATCCGGCCTGATCGGCTCTGAAGGAATGGGACTTTATCAGCTGATTTCCCCCGTTTATTTTTTGCTGTTTACCATCTGCAGCGCCGGATGCCAAACCGCCATCTCACAGCTCGTTGCCGCTGAAAATGCCCATGGCCATACACACAATATGAAGCGGATTCTTTGGAGCTGCTTGCTGCCTTCTACCTTTTTAGGCGTTATTCTTTGCTTTTTTACCCGTCAGTATGCGCCTTGGATCGCCTCTTCCCTGCTGCATGATGAACGGGCCGTCCAAGGCATCCGCATTCTCTGTATGGGGCTTCCTTTTTGCATCACCAGCACCTGCTTCAAAGCCTACTTCCACGGAATTCAGCGCATGGATGTCCCCGCCATAGAGCAGGTCATCGAGCAGCTGTTTCGTATGGCCGTCATCTATTTTCTCTCACCGCTTCTATCCCATACGAATGTAGCGGAGACCTGTTCCTATGTCGTGTACGGCACCGTAGCCGGCGATCTGGTCAGCTGTCTGTACACTGTTATCGTTTATAGCTCCCATCGCCGGCATCTCCCTGCCTCCTCGTACCGGGATCCCTTTCCTCATCTGTTAAAGCCCATTCTCCTTGTTGTCATTCCCGTAACTGGCAGCCGTCTGCTGACGCAGCTTCTGTCCACCTTTGAAAATATCATGCTGCCCACTGTCCTGCAGCATTCTGGCATGAGTAGCAGCGCTGCACTGAGTATTTACGGCGAATTCAGCGGCATGGTCATGCCGCTTATCGCCTTTCCTTCTATCATCACCGGTGCGCTTTCCTCCAATTTGCTGCCTCTGGTAGCCGGTGCTAAAGCCGGAGGAAACTATCGGCTCATCCACTTGTCCATCCATCGCTCGCTTCGTCTGACCTTCTTAATCTCCTTTCTTTTTACGGCCATCCTCGGTTCATTAGGATTGATGATCGGCGACCTTTTATATCCCGGGACGCAGGCCGGCTCTCTGCTGCAGCTCCTAGCCTTTTTCTGTCCCTTTTTCTATCTGCAGAGCACGCTGGGCGGCCTGCTCAACGGCTCCGGCCTTCAAAACCAAGTATTCCTCTATCAGCTGCTGGCAAGCGGTCTGCGCATTTTTATCTTACTCACCTTCGGTCCACACTATGGCTTCTCCGCTTTTCTCTTAGGCATGCTCACCAGCTTGGTTCTTTCCAGCATACTAAGCCTTTGGAAAATCCTCTCCACCTATCATATGAAGCTTTCTTTACTCAAGGGTCTGGGCCTTCCGCTGCTCTCAGGCCTCGCCACCTTTCTCCTGCTGCGCTGGGCAGCCCACTCCCCCGCTTTTCACCTGCAAAGCAGTCTGCCCGCCCTCCTGCTTGCCTGTTTCACCGGCTGTCTGATTTATCTCAGTGCGCTTTGCCTCTCTGGAAGCCTAACAAAAAAGGACCTTCAAGAGGTCCTTAAACTGGTGAAGCATAAAACATAAGCCAGTTATTAAACAATGTTTCCGAATGTCTGTCCCATATGCTTACGGGTGCCCTCTGCGCATCATCCTCCGGAAAATAATGATACGGAAGCGCAATCGGCAGCCCCTTGCCCAGATCCCGCCTGTATTCCTGTGCCAGTGTATCCGCCTCATACTCTGAATGGCCTGTCACAAACACATAGCGCCGTTTTTCATCCAAAAGCAAATACACGCCCGCCAGCGGAGATTCCGCCACAAGCTGCAGCTCCTGCACCCTTTCCACATCCTCTTTTGCCGTATACGTATGCCGGGAATGCGGCGCCGGAAACGGATCTTCCATATCCTGTGTCAGCAGGCCTGCCGTCACAACCCGGTGCGGATAGATACCAAACTGCTTCTCCGGCAAGGATCGTTTAGGAATCCCATAATGATAATAGAGCCCTGCCTGCGCCCCCCAGCAAATATGCAGCACCGAACGCACATGCGTCTCGCTCCAGGCCATCATCTGCGTCAGCTCCTCCCAGTACGCCACCTCTTCAAAGTCCATATGCTCCACCGGCGCCCCTGTGATAATCAGTCCGTCCCAGTCCTCCTGCCTGACCTGTGAAAATGTCTTATAATGCACTTTTAAATGCTCCGGATCCACATGCGTCGAGGCATAGGACTCCGTCGTCAAAAGCACCGCCTCTACAACAGGTTTTGCCGCCGCGAGGCGCCTCAAAAGCTGCCGCTCCGTTTGCTGCTTAAGCGGCATTAGATTTAAAATCAAAACGCGCAGCCGCTTCCCGCCATCCTCCGGCTCTATCATCCGCCAGCCTTCCTTTTCCAGCTCCTCTATAGCCGGCAAGCCGGCAAGTTTGACCAATCCCATGCTCTTCACCTGATTCCTTCATAATCTGGTAAAAGTTTACACGAAACAGCCGCATTCGTCAAGCCTGTCAGACTATGATTCTTGTCAGGCGCGCGCCCAGCTGGCTCAGTATCTCATTGCTGATCGTCCCTGCCTGCTGCGCAAGATCGCAGACTGAAATCCTCTCCTCGCCCATGCTGCCAATCAGCGTAGCCGTATCGCCTGCCTGCACCTGCGGGATATCCGTCACATCCACCATCATTTGATCCATACAGATCCGCCCTGCAATGGGCGCCCTTTTTCCGCCCAAAAGCACCGCTCCTTTGCCGCCGGAAAGCGCTCTCGGATATCCGTCAGCATATCCAATCGTCAGTGTAGCCAGCCTCATATCCCGCTCCGCTGACAGATCTAGCCCGTACCCGGCTCCTTCTCCCTTATATATCCTGCGGACGCTTGCCACCTTAGCCTTAAGACTCAGCACCGGCTGCAGATGCCGTCCCCAGTTTTCTGTATCCTTTTTCGTACTGAGCACCCCATAAAGCGCAATGCCTACCCGGGCATACTCTTCTGCCAGCTCCGGATAGAGCAGCACGCTATAGCTTGACTGCATATGCAGCTTCGGCCGCCTGCATCCTCTTTGCTCCAGTGTCTTCACCACCTCATAAAACCGCTCTGCCTGTTCTCTGGTATACTGCTGATCCTGCCAAAGAAGCGAGTCGTCCGTGCATAGATGCGTCATCATGCCATCAATCACTAGGGATTCACTTTGAAACATCCGTACGATCTGCTCGATGTTTTCGCTGCGCTCACCCAAACGGTGCATCCCCGTATCAATCCCAATATGGACATGCAGTTTTTTTCTGTATTGCTCCAATTGCTCTGCATAGGCAGCATCTACTACCATTTGTGTCAGGTGGTATTTTCTCAGCTTATCCGCCAGCTCCGGCTCCGTATAGCCCAAGATCAGAATTTCCCCCTTGATGCCTGCCTTTCTCAGCTCGATTGCTTCCGCCAAACAGGCAACGGCATACGCCTCTATCCCCATCCGGCTCAGCTTTTTTGCCAGCAAGACCGCCCCATGCCCATAGGCATTGGCTTTCAATACCGGCATCAGCTGGCAGCGTGCCGGCAGTCTGCGCCGCAGCGTCTCTACATTATGCTGCAGCGCGCTTTCTTTCAGTTCAATCCACGCTCTCTCTTTATTCAAGTTTTTTCCCCGCCCTTCTATATTGGCTGATCAAAGCTCCTCCATATGCCGCAATCAATGACAGACAGCTTACCGCCACATAATGCAGCAGGCTATTGTCAATCCACAGCGCATGCGCATGCAGCAGCTTGGCCAGCGCCCGCACCAAAACAATGCCCAGCGGATGCAGCAGGTAGAGGCCTGTTGCCGCTGTCCTTGTCAGCTTAGCGCTCCCCTGATTTTTGGATACAAGCAGCTGATACAGAAGCGCCATCACAGGAACCAGCATCACATACATACTGTCATGCCTCTGCCATTTGAGATACCGCAGCGCAAAGGCCTCTGCCGTGAGCAGCACAAAGAAAAAAAGCAGCGCACTGAGCTGTTTTGGCGGCTGGCCGCCCTCCCTATGACCTGCGGCTGCTCCCATAAATAAAAAGAGAGGCGCGTAAAAGAATCCATTTCGAGTGTAGGAGAAGATCTGAAAAAGCCGCTCGTAAACGGCCTCTAAAAAAGGAATGCTCTGCGTCAGGCCATAGTAGCTGTCTCCCAGCAGCCCGACGAGATATAGAACTAGGACGGCCCTGCCGACACCCTGTATGCTTAGGAACCGCCGAAGGATGCTGAGTATGCAGAGTCCTATAAGGCAGGCCGGGAAATACCACAGATGATAGAAGGTACCGTCAAAGAAAAGCATGCGCAGCCAAGACCCGATGCCGCCTCCCTGCCAATAGCCTGCGTGCAGTGAAACCGGCAGATACAGCAGCGTGACGGCAGCGTACATCAGCAGCAGCTTGCGCATATATGCTGCCAGATGCGCTTCTGCCCCTGCGCGGCGTTCTAGCATGCCAGCGACCACGAACTGCCCGGTGATCATAAAGAAAAAAGGAACGGCCACGCGGGCCAGCACTCTGGTCAGAAAAAAATCTGCCTCGCTGCTCCAGCCTGCAAGTGGCGAAGTGTGGATGGCGACCACCAGCAGTGCGGCTACGATCCTGAATCCGTCCAGCACCGCTGTTTTTTTAGCCTGCATCTGTTTCCGTCCTTTTCCACTGCGTGATAACAAATCCATCCACATTATTTCCCGAGACAGAATACGGCGCATCCACCGTAATCTCCCTTTGATCTACCTGCTCTGCCGGCAGATATGAGATCTGTATGCTTTGATGCTTTTGATGAATCTCATATGGATTCTTTCCATGAGCAAACTGCTTGATCCAGTCAGTATATTCCTCCAGCGTCAGCCCCTTCTCCTGCATAAGACCTGCATGCGGCACCCCCACATAGCGAAAGTGCCATGGCTCATGCGCAATCCCCGTCACCGCCTCCTTGCCGGCCGGATAGCGCTCAATAAATCCATATTCCGGCGCATGCTCCCGAAGCTGCTGACAGCGCCCTTCATAGGGAAAATCCGGCCGAATCAAATTGATCGGATCCTCTTTACGGCCAAGGTCAATCGCCAGCCCCGTCTGGTGCTCGCTGTGGCCCGGCAGCGCTACATACTGCTCCGTAAACGCTGCCCCATGTTCCTTCAGCGACTCCTCCCAGAGCAGCTGCTGCTCCTTTTGAGAGCGCCAGGCGCTAACCACTGTAATGTCCTGCTCTCCCTCCACGGCCTCCATAAGCTGGGATAGAAAATTGCCGGCGCGCCGCTGCAGCAGCATATCGTCCTCTCCTTTCAGCGGCGCCAGCATCGCTGCCCCTCGCCCGCGGCAGGCATGTGCCGCATTGACCAGAATCAAATCTCCTTCGCATACGTCTTTTCTGTTTAATATAATTTTCATCTGTTTACCTCCTGCTGCAGCACTCTATCTACCATTTTCTGAAAGCTCATTCCTGCCGCCCTCATCATATTGGGATACCGGCTATGCTCCGTAAATCCGGGAATCGTGTTCACTTCATTAAATACGATCTCCTTTTGGGGCGTGATAAACATATCCACCCTTGCAAACCCTGCGCACCCCAGCCTTTCATATATTTCCTTTGCCGTCTTTTTGACTTGTTCCTTCATCTCTGCCTCGATTCTGGCTGGGACATGGATACGCGCTGTCTCCAGCGTATATTTTTCTGCATAATCAAAAAAGTCGTCTGATCCCTCTTTTTTTGAAAGCTCGATTTCGTCGATTTCTCCCATCACCAGAGCATTGCCGCTGCCTAAAACCGCGCAACCTACCTCAAAGCCCTCTATGTTTTCCTCGATCATCACCTCATCGTCATAGACAAAAGCCTTCTCCATTCCCCGAATGAGCTGCTCCTGATTTAGGGCCTTTGTAATCCCATAGGAAGAACCTGCCTTAACCGGCTTTACATAAATGGGATACCCGATTTGATCAGCCCATGCCAGCGCTGCGTCTGCCTCGCTTTCCTTTCTCTGAAACACCCGTGCCCGCGGCACAGAGATGCCGCCGAGCGAAACCAGCTGGTGTGCTCTGTATTTATCCATGCACAGCGCGGATGCGAGAACGCCGCAGCCAATTACAGGAATTCCCATCATCTGCAGCAACCCCTGTATGCTGCCATCCTCGCCGTTTTTTCCATGCAGCACCGGAAACGCGGCATCTGCTTCTATTCTTCTTAGCCTATCGCCCTGCTGAAGCCAAATGCTGCGCTCGCCAGGCCTCAACAATACTTCTGTGCAGTCCTCATCATTCTGCCACCGATCCTCTTTGATTTTTTCTATGCTGCCAGTAAAATGCAGCCACCTCCCCTCTTCAGTAATGCCAATCAAAACGGGCTCATATTGACTGCGGTCTACTGCCTGTATCACTGAATAAGCAGACTGCAATGAAACGCCGTATTCAGAGGAAGCTCCGCCAAAGAACACTAAAATTGTATATTTTTTCATATTGGGATGATCCTTTCCTAAAGTTTTTTACCATGACAAAAACACCTTGTCTTACTACAGTAATTGTAGCAAAACAAGGTGTTTGATGTGTTTAGTTTTCCTTCAGGAAATCCTAAGAATTTATGATGAATTCTGCAAAGGCCCTGTCAGCCATACAGGCAAAACAGACCTTACTTCCGCCTAGGGCAACAGCCGGGATCTCTTTGGTATATAGCTTTCCCAGCTTCTGCTTTCGGAACCATGCGGCAAAATCAGCAATGCCGCGGGCGTCAAAGCAAATATGCTGAAGCCCCTCCGGCCAGTTTTTCATCGTGGAATCGGTTAATGGCTCGATGAGCTCAATCCGAAGGCCTTGCCCTCTCTTTTCCAGAAACTGAATCCGGTTATGCTGCACAGGATCTGTCAGCAGCTCTCCCTGCTCAATAAAGCCTAAAGCCTGATAAATTTCGCTGGAGCGCTTCAGATTATGGGTAACATATCCGATATGATGCACTGGCAGGCTGACGCTTTGCTTCTCCCTATCCATCATGCGATCGTCACCCATTTGCCGGGAACCT
This sequence comes from Lachnospiraceae bacterium, assembly GCA_022794035.1. Classification (NCBI taxonomy): domain Bacteria; kingdom Bacillati; phylum Bacillota; class Clostridia; order Lachnospirales; family Lachnospiraceae; species Lachnospiraceae bacterium. The sequence continues at coordinate 77,129 of JAAWDX010000012.1, forward strand.
GTTCCGCCTGCCGGGCGGCCTCCAAAATCTTTGCAATCTCAAGGGTCTCTTCCTGATCAACAGGGACTTTTCCTGTTTCAAAAAACCGGAGAATTTCTAAGAGAAGCCGTTCAAACATCTCCTCGGCACCAAGGAATGTTTTCACCTCTCCATCTCTGTATTTGATGCTGGTTACAAAATCGCCGCCGTCCAAAAGACTCATCAGGCCCAGTTTGCCGTTTTCAAATTCCACCGTAAAATGAAAGGCCGACTCTGTCCGCTGTCCCTGAATGCGCAGCGCTTTGCTTTTCAGCACGCGGACCATGGGCTCTGCCTGATGAATCAGATAATTCTCCGGCTTGCCCGGGCCGCTAAGCACGATCATCTCTGCTTCCTTCTCCGGCAGTGCCATGCATTCTTTTGAAAAACGCAGCGCTGAGCTGGACCACATGGGTGTATGGTGCTCCTGCGCTAAGGCAAACAGATCCCGGGCGATTTGCGCTGTAGGAGCAAAGGTCTTATCAACATATACCCTTTTTCCGCTGCGCAGTGCTTCTTGGCATAAGCTCCAATGCATCTGCGGATGATCTGGTGAAAGCACCATGATATAATCGCTTTTCTGAATCAGCTCCGCTATGGTTTCGCAGCGCTGTATCTGCATATCCGCACACCACTGCTGCGTAGATCTGCCGCCACTTGGAGCATCCATTTGAGCATAGGCGTATGCGGCCTCACAGCACCCGTTTGACAGCTGATGAATCCACTGTGGGTAGTGATTAGCATGCCATTCATCCAAATAATAATCGATCAATCCGATTGCTTTGATTCCCTGCTGGTTGCTGGTCATCTGCTGCTTTTCTCTGCCTCAGCAGCCTGATAGGCAAACGCCGCATGCCACTCCGTACTGCCGCTGGCCAAAATCTGATCCAGCATAGCTTCTGCCTTCTCTGCATCCTTTTCCACATAGCGATAGTAATTGGATATGCCATACGCAGTTGTTGCATCAACAGCCGTAAGCGCCTCCAGATCCATCTGCGCCATCACTTCCTCTACCGTCATCAGGCCTTTATAAAGCTGCACCAAATTAAAATATCCGCGATTGCCCTCATGATCCAGTGCCATGCGTTCCTTGCGGATCGGCTCTAAAGCCTGCATAGCCTCCTCCGGTTTATTTTGATGCTGCAGGCAGGCCCAGAGCCAGTTCGTGCTGCATACAAAATCTCCCCAGCGGTCTGCCGCCTTTCGGCAGCGCCGATAAATTTTCTCTGCTTTTCCATATTCCTTGATTAAATACAGCGCTAACGCATAATGATACAGCAAGCTGGCATCCTCTGGATAAGCCTCTGCTGCCCATGTCAGATCGGCTGCCGCCATTTCATGCTGTCCTAAATTGATGTACCGATGGCCTCTCTCCTGCAAAAGACGGCCGGGTCTCGGTGAATGCGCAATCCCCAGTGACAGCACCTTGATCTCCTGCTCAAAATCAGACTTCTTTGCATAGCACTGTGATAATGCATGCCATAAGAATTCATTCTCCTGATCAGCCTTTAGCTGCTTTACCAGCGTCTCTGCTTCAGCAGCTTGCACGCCGCAGCCAGCCAGCTCCGATTTAGCTGCCTGATTGGCGAAGCAGTACTGATACTCCCCTTCACAGTGCTGCAAAATAGCTTTTAATAGTGTCTCAGCGGTTTCTGCATCCTGCTTGACATACTGATAGTAATTATAGATACCATAGGCTGTTGTAATCGAATTGATCTCCTTCTGAACCTCTTTTCCGCCGAGCGCTTCTTCCAGAGAGATGCGTCCGCTTACAAACAGCTGTACACGGTGATATGCAATATCATCGCCCGGCTCCCAGCTGCTGCCCACACTGGCAGATACAACGGCTGCTTCCTCAAGGCGCCCCTGATGAACTAAGCAGGCCCAAAGCCAGTTATAAAGAGACACATGCTCTGTCTCTGTCGGAAACAGCGTAATCATATGGCGGTATAATCCTTCTGCATATTGGTATTCTCCTGAAAGATAATGCGCCAGCGCCAGATGGTACATCACCTGCCAGTTTTCACCCAAAAGCACCCGTGCTCTGGCCAGATCAGCAGCTGCCTCCTGCGGTCTGCCTAAATTGATATAATAATGGCCGCGGGCCAAAAAAAGATGTCCGCAATGATTCTGCCGTGCCAATCCCTGTGAGCAAGCTTTAACTGCCAGATCAATTCTCTGCGCCGACGCCAAAATCTGCGCCCGCTTAAGCCAGTGCATCTCATGATCCGGTTCCCAAAAAAGTGCCTCGGTGTTTGCATCCAGCTGCTGCTGAATCTCAGGTTTAAAATTCTCCATCATCATTTTGTTCCTTTCTGTTTTTCACTCACAGAGTTACATTCATATAAAACTGTGATTTTATTCGTAAAGAATATTTGTATGTATTATAGCCTAATATCTCTGCGCTTTCAAGTATATTCAGCAATCCCATAGAACACAACTGCAGGTTTAGTCTCTTTAACAAAAACAACCTGCCGTATCTGGACAGTATAGGATGCCATGTTTTAATATAGAATTACAATTATAAATGAAAAGGAGAACTATCTTATGTTTAATGCCAAAGAAATGGGACAGCAAATTGCCTATCTGCGTACAAGGAACAATTACACTCAGGAACGGCTGGCAGATATATTGAAAGTATCGCCTCAGGCTGTCAGTAAATGGGAAAATGGAAAGGCTATCCCCGAATTTATGATGCTCTATGAGTTATCTAAGCTTTTTAACTGTTCTATTGATAAACTTCTTGATTCTTCATCGCGTATTCTGCGTAATATGAATTTTGATTACGAATTTCTGATTAAACCGCGAGTTCCGGTAGCTAGCTATTCTGGGCCCGAATGCTTTAGAAGCATCTCGTCTGCCTCCCTATTAACTGCCTTAAAATTATTTTTCGGATTAGAACAGCGCATAGACACTAAAAACCGTCAGATCAATGATGACGATGAATATATTTTACAATCTGCGCTTACAAATATATGCTTTGGATATTCTTATGCCCCGAATGAGTGGCCGCACGATAGTTTTTTAATATATGGCTTAGATTACGAGCTTCATTCAAAAACAAAGTATTCGGAGAACGCATTTATTGATCTTGCATGCAGACAAATTGAACAGGGGTATCCGGTCATCGTACGCCCAAGAGATTATACCGATACCATTTTTGCTATCGGCTTTTCCGATCATGGAAAGACCTTAAAAGGATTAGGATTTTTAGATGGAGATGATCAAAAAAATCTAATCAACTTTGATCAGCTCCATCAATATGGCGGCTGGTACAAATCTGCTTGTGATATGATGATCATCAAACCTGCAAAAGAAAAAATGCCGTTGGCAAAGGCTTGTACAAATGCGTTTTTTAAAGGAATCACGCTATTATCAAATAATGGCTATTGCAAGGAAAACGAAATGCAAGGCTATGGCAGCGTGATTTACCAAAACTGGCGCAACTTGCTAAGAGAAGAAAACAGAAGAAACGCAGATCAAATGGAGTGTGTTTTTCCACATGCATTTATCCATTATGAAAATAAATTAAGAACCAAACAATTTTTTGAATTATGTACTCAGGTCATTCCTCAAATTGATAAAGAATTGATGGCTTTAGCACTCCATCAATATGACGAGATTGTAGCATCGGCGGCAAAGATCGCAACCATTGCTCATCAGCGAGATTCATTTTCTGTAGACGCACTGCATGAAAAAAGAACCTATATCATGGAAATGCTACGCAGAAGCAGCGAACAAGAAGAACTTGCCCTCTCTTATCTCCAAAAAGCATCGAGCTCCATTCAGAGATAACATCAAAACGGCCTTGAAGGATTACTCCCTCAAGGCCATTTTAAAATATGACAATTGACAATTATTTATTGTTCAGTGCAGCCTGTGCAGCAGCCAACCGAGCAATCGGTACACGGAACGGTGAGCAAGACACATAGGTCAAACCAACCTTATGGCAAAACTCAACAGAAGACGGATCTCCACCATGCTCTCCGCAGATACCCAATTTAATATTGGGACGAGTTGCGCGGCCCTTTTCAGCGGCCATCTGAACCAGCTGGCCAACACCCGTCTGATCCAAACGAGCAAACGGATCGGACTCGTAAATCTTAGCCTTGTAATAAGAATCTAAGAATTTACCAGCATCATCACGGCTAAAGCCAAAGGTCATCTGTGTTAAGTCATTGGTACCAAAGGAGAAGAATTCAGCCTCCTCAGCAATCTGATCAGCAGTCAGGGCAGCTCTCGGAATCTCGATCATAGTACCAATATGATACTGGATATCAGAATTCTTTTCTTTCTTAACCTGCTCTGCTACCTCGATTACAACATCCTTAACATACTTCAGCTCTTTTTTCTCGCCTACCAGAGGAATCATGATCTCAGGAACGATATCATACCCTTCCTCTTCCTTAACCTCAATCGCAGCCTCCATAACGGCACGGGTCTGCATCTTTGCAATTTCAGGATAGGTAACAGCCAGACGGCAACCACGATGACCCATCATCGGGTTGAACTCATGAAGCTCATCACATTTTGCCTTTACCTGTTCCGGAGTCAGACCCATATCATCTGCCAAAGCCTTGATGTCTTCAGGATCGGTAGGAACAAACTCATGGAGCGGGGGATCCAGATAACGAACTGTCATCGGACGGCCTTCCAGAGCCTTATACATAGCCTTGAAATCACCTTTCTGGAATGGAATCAGCTCATTCAAAGCTTCTTCTCTGGCTTCTACTGTGTCAGACAGAATCATCTTACGGATCTTAGGAATTCTATCTGCCTCAAAGAACATATGCTCCGTGCGGCAAAGGCCAATACCCTCGGCTCCCAGCTTAACTGCATTGATCGTATCAGCAGGCGTATCGGCATTGGTACGAACCTGCAGCTTGCGGAACTGATCAGCCCAGCCCATGATACGGCCAAAGTTTCCGCTTACGGAAGCTTCTACTGTCTTAATGTCACCCTTATAAATCTTACCGGTAGTACCATCCAAGGAGATATAATCGCCTTCGTGGAAGGTGTAGCCACCAAGCTCAAAGAATTTCTCTTCTTCATTGATCTTGATTTCGCCGCATCCAGATACACAGCAAGTGCCCATACCACGAGCGACTACAGCAGCATGAGAGGTCATACCACCGCGAACAGTCAGGATACCCTCGGCTGCATGCATACCCTCGATATCCTCAGGAGAAGTCTCCAAGCGAACCAAGATAACTCTTTCACCAGCTTCATGATGAGCCTTTGCCTCTTCTGCCGTGAAGTATACACGACCTGCCGCAGCACCCGGAGATGCCGGCAGTGCAGAACCGATCACTTCGCCAGCCTTCAAAGCAGCGGTATCAAATGTGGGATGCAGCAGCTGATCCAGAGACTTAGCCTCGATACGGCAAACTGCTTCCTCAGGCGTGATCTTGCCCTCGTCAACCAGGTCACAAGCAATCTGGATAGCAGCCGGAGCCGTTCTCTTACCATTACGAGTCTGCAGGAAATACAGCTTGCCTTCCTGAATCGTAAACTCCATATCCTGCATATCTGCATAGTGGTTTTCCAGCTTCATAGCCAGCTCCATGAACTGAGCATAGCATTCCGGCAGATCCTTTTCCAGCTGCGTAATCGGCTGAGGCGTACGAACGCCGGCCACTACGTCTTCACCCTGTGCATTGATCAGGTACTCACCAAAGATACCCTTCTCACCAGTAGAAGGATTACGAGTAAACGCAACACCTGTACCGGAGGTCTCACCCATATTACCAAATACCATCGTCTGCACGTTTACAGCGGTACCCCAATCACCGGGGATATCATTCATTCTTCTGTATACGATTGCACGGGGGTTGTCCCAAGAACGGAATACAGCCTTTACAGCCTCCATCAGCTGTACTTTGGGATCCTGCGGGAATTCTTCCCCATTCATGTTTTCACTATATACCTTCTTGAAGCGGATAATCAGCTCCTTCAGATCCTCTGCCGTAAGCTCGGTATCATAATGAACACCCTTCTCTTCTTTCAGCTCATCAATGATTTTCTCAAAGAAGCTCTTGGGCACTTCCATAACAACATCAGAGAACATCTGAATGAATCTTCTATAGGAATCGTATGCAAATCTGGGGTTTCCGGTCTTTTTTGCAAATCCTTCTACCGATACATCATTGAGTCCCAGATTCAGGATGGTGTCCATCATACCAGGCATGGATGCTCTTGCGCCGGAACGAACGGATACCAAAAGCGGATTCTCGGTATCTCCGAATGTTCTGCCATTCAGCTCCTCAAGCCAAGTCATCGCCTCAAAAATCTGACCCTGAATTTCTTCCGTAATCTTCTTGCCACTGGTATAATAATCTGTACAAGCCTCAGTGGTTACGGTAAAACCTTGGGGAATCGGCAGACCCAGTCCGGTCATCTCGGCCAGGTTTGCGCCTTTACCACCCAGCAGGTTACGCATGGATGCGTTTCCTTCGGTAAAACGGTATACCCATTTGTTGCCCATGTAAAACAACCTCCTAAAAGTTTTTTGTTTTTATTTAAATTGCCGCCTCTGTGCTAATGCCAACCATATGGCCGATTGATTTCTTTGGCGAGCAATTAAAATCGAAATTGATCGGAAAAGTACTCCAGCAGCTGATCAATCGCCACTCTTTCCTGCTCCATGCTGTCTCTGTGACGAATGGTAATGCAGCCATCCTCCAATGTATCAAAATCCACTGTCAGACAGAACGGCGTGCCAATCTCATCCTGTCTGCGATAGCGCTTGCCAATACTGCCTGCGTCATCATACTCTACATTATAATGTTCAGACAGCATTTTGTAAAGCTCCTCCGCCTTTTCTCCAAGCTTTTTGGAAAGCGGCAGCACGGCCATTTTAACAGGTGCCAGAGCCGGATGAAAACGCAGCACGGTACGCACATCATTTTCACCGATCTGCTCTTCATCATACGCCTCGCAAAGGAAGGCCAACGTCACTCTGTCAGCTCCCAGAGAAGGCTCAATGCAGTACGGTACATACTTTTTGTTCTGTACCTGATCAAAATATGTCATATCAGCACCGGAATGCTCCTGATGCCGCGTCAAATCATAATCGGTCCGGTCAGCAATGCCCCAGAGCTCTCCCCATCCAAATGGATAGGTATACTCGATATCAGAGGTACCTCTTGAATAAAAGGCCAGCTCTTCTTTGCTGTGCTCGCGCAGCCGCAGATGCTCCTTATCCAGCCCTAACCGGTAAAGCCAGTTCAAACAGAAATCCTTCCAATATTCATACCATTCAAGATCTGTACCCGGCTCGCAGAAGAACTCCAGCTCCATCTGTTCAAATTCCCGCGTGCGGAACGTAAAATTGCCAGGGGTAATTTCATTTCGGAAGCTCTTGCCAATCTGACCGATGCCAAACGGAACCTTCTTACGGGTTGTCCGCTGCACATTTTTAAAATTAACGAAAATACCCTGCGCCGTCTCCGGTCTCAGATACACCGTTGCCTTGGCATCCTCCGTCACGCCCTGAAAGGTTTTAAACATCAGGTTGAACTGACGAATGCTCGTAAAATCGGTTTTTCCGCAGACAGGGCATGCAATCCCTTTTTCTGCAATATACTGCTCCATCTCCTGATTGCTCCAGCCATCCAGCGGGCTTTCTGCTGTGAGACCGTTGGCAAATAAATAATCCTCAATCAGCTTATCGGCTCTAAACCGGGATTTACAGGCCTTGCAGTCCATCAGCGGATCATCAAAATTGCCCACATGTCCTGTGGCAACCCATACCTCCGGATTCATCAGGATCGCACTGTCCATTCCAACATTATAAGGGTTCTTGGCAATGAAAGCCTCCCACCAAGCCCTCTTGACATTATTTTTAAGCTCCACTCCCAAAGGGCCGTAATCCCATGTATTGGCTAATCCGCCATAAATCTCAGAGCCTGCATACACAAACCCGCGCGCCTTTGCCAGAGCAACGATCTTTTCCATCGTTTTTTCCAATTTTACACATTCCTTCCATATTAGCGTAATGCTAAGTATCAACCGCAAGTATAGCAAAAGAAATGGTAAGTGTCAAGGCTTACCATCTCAAATTCCCAATAAAATCCAAACTCCCATAATGCCGCTCGGTCTGATGCAGCAGATATCCCACTGCTGCTTCATCCAGCTGCTTTTGCACCTCTTTTTCCGCTTGGAATGAATATATCTTTTCTACCGGCACCTCCGCTATGTACTGCAAAGCCCGCAGCCCGCCGGATGTAAGCTGGACGCCGGCTCCGCTTGCTTTGCACCGCTCACAGACAGCTCCGCCCAGCGCAAAATCAAACGTCACTTTTTCCAGCTGTGCTGGAAGAACATCCAGACTCCTGCCGCACTGCCGGCAGATATGCAGTTCGGGATAGAATCCGCTTTCTGAAAGCGCCCGCCAGACGAAGGCATCCGCTATCAAACTCTCTGCCCCGCTCTCTGCCTTGCACAGAACCATCAAGCCTCGCAGCAGCAAATACATAAGCGTCTGGTTTTCCTGTCCGTCTAAAATGAGTGTTTCTGCTACCTCTGCCATAAAGGTTGCGTAAGCCAGACGCTCCAGATTAACGCGCAGCGCATAAAAGCTTTCGATCAGCTGCACTTCTTTAATGTAGTAAAAGCTCTGCCCTTTACTCATGACATAATCGCCATAGCTAAAGAGCTGTGACGCCGCACCCCATTTGCTTTTAGGAGAAAGGGCTCCCTTGGCGATGACTGAAATTTTGCCCATTTCTCTGGTCAGCATAATCAGCCGCTTGTCCTTGTCCCCCATAGGGGCCTCTTTGATGATCAGTCCCCGTACTTTGCTCTCCTTCATACCTTGCCTCTTCTGCTATGCTGTTTCTCCATGCCAGATAATCCTCAATCCGACCTGTCTGCTCAAAACGACTCCAAAGATAGTCCATCCTTTTGCCTCCCTCTGGCCGCAGCCGGTGTGATGGCTTTATTTTTCCCTTGCGGATGGATCTTTTATACTGGAAAAGTTTAGGGAGAGCCTGACTCTTTACAGCTCCTTTTTATCAAACCCGAAGTTCTTAATCAAAAAGTCGCTGTCCCTCCACCGTTCTTTAATCTTAACCCAAAGCTGCAGATTCACCTTAACACCCAGCAGGCGCTCTATGTCCTGTCTTGCTCTGGAACCAATCTCCTTCAGCGTTCGTCCGCCTTTGCCGATAATAATCGGTTTATGGCTATTTTTCTCGCAGATTATTGTAGCATTGATATCAATTAAGCCGCGTCCCTCCCGCTCAGTAAACGTATCGATGACTACGGCAATCCCATGCGGAATTTCCTTTTGCAGTGCATAGAGTGTTTTTTCACGAATCAGCTCTGCTACCAGCTGCCGCTCCGGCTGATCTGTCAGCATATCCGGAGGGAAATAAAAGGGTCCCTCCGGCATTCGCTTCATAATCTGCTCAAGCAGGATTTCTTTATTTTCACCTGTTTTCGCACTGACCGGAATAATCTCCTGAAATTCATACAGGTCCTTCAGCTTGGCAATCGTCAGCAAGACAACGTCTTTGGCAACGGCATCCACTTTATTGATCACCAAGATCACTTCTGCCTGCTGCTTTCTAAGCTTAGCAAGCACCTCCAGATCCTCTTGTTTAAGCCTGCCTGCCTCCACGAGAAACAGGACCAGGTCCACGTCTCCAATTGCCCTGCTGGCGGCCTCAACCATATATTCTCCCAGCTTGTGCTCTGGTTTGTGAATGCCCGGCGTATCGATAAAAATCATCTGGCATTCCTGCTCGGTGAGAACGCCTTGTATACGATTTCTGGTGGTCTGCGGCTTGCTGGAGGTGATGGCGACCTTCTCCCCCAGCATCTGATTCATCAATGTAGATTTTCCCACATTGGGCCGCCCGATCAATGAAATAAAACCTGATTTTGTCATGATATCTAGTTTTCCTTAGAACAGCGTAATGATCGTCTTAAACAGATCCTTATCCGCTTTAATTTTTTCTTCTGAACCCTGCACACAGATATAAGGCTCCTGCATCGCCTGTGTTAGCGCCTTGGCGCTTTCATGGATCTGCTCCTGCGTGGTGCCCAGTACTTCGTCGCGAAGCTGCTGCAGATACTCCGGGGTTATGCCGCATTCCAGACGCACACAGGCGGCAGCTCCCTTCATCGATACGGTCCTTACCGGATCCAGCCCTGCAATTGTGCCGATAATATATTTGGTCAGTTCTCTCTCGCTGCAGGAGAAGGTTTCCATAAAGGGGCCTGCCTTTTCAAATACGTCGACGGTCCTCGCAAGATTAGGATCCCGGAAGGAAACCAGCCGGATCCTCCCCTGTCGGTCGATGTTCTGGAAGCATCCGTATGCACCTCCCTGCGCACGCACCTGTGACCAGAGATAATCCAGATACAAAATATGCCCCAGCACTACCATCGAGCCATGATAGGGCTGCGTGAAGCGGCCTGCTTTCGCCACATACTGCACCTTACCGGATGTGATTAAGCCCTCATTTTTCACCTCGGGCTGAACGCGGACCACTTGCTCGCTGGCATGCACGCTCTTTCCTGCCGGCAGGTCCGCTGCCAGCCTTTCTGCTGCCAAAAGAATTTCCTGTTTTTCCTCCTTCTGACAAGTGATTCTAAAGCTGATCTGCTCCTGCCGGATCAAAATATCCAGCACCTCCTGCATGCGCCGAATCGCCTCATCTGCCTGTTCATCAAAATGCTGCTCCAGCTCCTTCATAAATAAGAAGAAATCAACGCCGGTCACCTGCTCGCTATACGCCATAAGAGGAGAAAAATACGATGTCGCGCGGCTCCCGGCAACCATATGACCGGCCTGCATCATAGACTGCTCCATCCGCGAACGATTTTCTGCTACGATTTCTTTCAGCCGGCTTTTATCCGAAAAATCCGTGTGCAGCAGGATTTCTTTTGCCAGATCAAAGGCGGTCTGATTTTCCTTGATCAGATATTTGGTGCTCAGGTAAAAATAAGGCACAAAGCTGCCATCCATCTTTTCCAGCAGCGTAATGTTGGTATTCAGGCTTCCCAGATGACAGCCAATCTCATTATCCAGCTCCGTATAGGTGTAGCGCTCTGTATTCATCATTGCTAGCACTCCGGCCAGAAGACCTGCATAGGGCAAATCTTTCTCCGGCAGATAATCCATATTAAAATACAGACTTACATACGCAATATGATTGGTAAAATCTTCATAGATATAAGCTGGTTTTCCTCCCACATCTTCCAGCGCCGCGATAAACTGCGTCTGTTTCGGATCAATATCCTTTCTTTCCAGCAGAGGGAGCTTCTGCAGGTCCTCCGGCTTATCCGGACTTTGCTGCCGCTCCTGAATGCGTTTAGTCTCGGCAACCAGCTCCGCCACTTCTTCGGGCGTAAGGCCCGCCTTATAGGCATCCAGCTTTGCCTGCACCGCTTGCTGCACCTTTTGATTGAGTCCCGGCTGCGGCCGCAGCGTCACAATTGCTCCATGAGTATTTTGCAAAAGATGCGTTTGAATCATCATTTCAAAAAACCGGGGCGTATTGCGAATACGACTGAGCGGCTCCTCATAGGATAAAAGCTGGAATGGACTCTCGCCATAAAGCCAGCTATCCATACAGGATATATTCAGCATCAATCCTTTAGGCATCGATCCAAAATTGCTCTCCCGCAAAGAAAACTCCGTTGAATTGAGCGTAGCCTCTACTAGCTTAGGATCCAAGCCGTTTTGAACAATCTCTTCTAATGTTTTGCGGATAATGCGCACAAATTCATCCTTCTGCTCAGGATCTGCATTTTTCGCTACAATGCTAAAGCTTGGCTGCTGCATACTGGCATTGGCGGCTGCATATACCTCTTTGCCAATTCCCGCCTTCAGCAGCGCTGTTTTAATTGGAGCAGACTCACAGCCTCCCAGCAGCTGCGCCAGCATATCCAGCCCATAATAATTCAGCGGATCTGTCGAATGACCGGCAACCACATTGTAGCTTAAAAATGTCTTTCCCTTTGTATCCTCACCATCCGCTAAGGCATACACATGCTCCACCTCGTGAATGCTCTCAAACGCTGTCTGCTCCGGAATCTCTCCTTTTACAATCGATGCTTCAAACTCCTGCAAATAAGCTTCATGCAGAAACGTCAGATGCTTTTCCATATCTCCATTGCCGTAAAAGAAAATATAACTGTTGGATGGATGATAATAGGTCTCATGAAAGGCTCTGAACTCTTCATATGTCAGATCAGGAATAAAATCCGGATCTCCGCCAGAGCTGTTAGCATATATTGTATCCGGATATAGAGCTTTATCCACTGTATCATTTAACACCGTTTCCGGAGATGAATAGGCACCCTTCATTTCATTATAAACTACACCCTTATACTGAATGTCTCCTTCCTGCTCCTCCAGCTCATAATGCCAGCCTTCTTGCTTTAAGATAAACGGATCATGACGCAGATTAGGATGCAGCACTGCATCCAGATACACATCCATAAGATTGATAAAATCCTGTTCATTGCGGCTGGCCACCGGAAACATTGTCTTATCCGAAAAGGTCATGGCATTCAAAAAAGTATTGAGCGAGCCTTTTAGCAGCTCTACAAATGGTTCTTTGACCGGAAATTTTCTGGAACCATTTAATACGCAGTGTTCTAAAATATGAGGAATTCCTTCGTTGTTCGCTGGAGGCGTACAAAAGCTGATGCTGAATACCTTATTATCGTCTTCCGGAGCATATAAATAAAAAACCGGAGCTCCTGTCTGATTATGCCGATATAAATACCCGGTCGCCTGATATTCTGCAATTTCTCTTTTTTCGATCAGTGTATAATTTTGAATTTCCATTAAACATCCTCCCAAGTCTAAAATCTCATTTGCGTTATCTGTCTTTTGCGTTTCTATTTACTTTTTAAGTATACCGCTTTTTTCCTTTTTTTACAACAAGCAATCCTTGAATCCTATAAAAAAGAGGACACGCTCCAAGCTTTTAAAGCTTGGAAGATGTCCTCTTTTAAGCCGTGCTCTCGACTCACTGATAAGCTGCTGATACGCTGCGTTGCTGGCTGGATTCAATGATTCTTTGTTAGTTTTATCAAGAGCTTTATTGATTATAATGCTGCCCAGGTTTTGGGCCCTACGATTCCATCGGCACCGATCCCATTAGCAGCCTGAAAACGCTTCACTGCTGCCTCTGTACCACTGCCGAAAATACCGTCTATTCCGATCTGATAGCCATGCTGCACCAAAAGCTGCTGCAAAACTTTTACGTCGGCTCCCGTACTTCCGTTCCTTAAGGTAGCTCTGGTAGTTGTGTTTCCATTGGCATTACTGCTGGTAAGCACATTCCATGTTTTAGGTCCTACGATCCCGTCGGCTCCAATGCCATTGGCTGCCTGGAAACGCTTTACCATCGTTTCGGTCGTATTGCCGAATATACCGTCTGCTCCTACCGGATATCCAAGACGCGACAGAATTTGCTGCAATTCCTTAACAGCCTCTCCCGAGCTTCCCTTCTGGATCTGCGGCCTAGTGGTACTCGTTCCCGGATTGGTAGTTGTATTTCCATTAGCATTGCCACTGGTAAGTACATTCCAAGTCTTAGGTCCTACGATTCCATCGGCTCCAATGCCATTGGCTGCCTGGAAACGCTTCACCATCGCTTCGGTCGTATTGCCAAATATACCATCCGCCCCTACCGAATACCCAAGACGGGATAGAATCTGCTGCAGTTCTTTAACTGCCTCTCCAGTACTTCCTTTCTGGATCTGCGGCCTGGTGGTACTCGTTCCTGGATTGGTGCTACCACTTTCACTCATCTTAATCAGTGCTGCCCAGGTTTTAGGCCCTACCACGCCATCCGCTCCAATGCCGTTTGCGCTCTGGAACTTCTTTACTGCAGTCTCTGTATCTCTTCCAAAAATACCATCCTCATCCAGACCATATCCCAGCTTATTAAGCAGCTTCTGCATTTCCAGCACATCGCTGCCTGTTGATCCATACGAAATTGTCGCATGCGTTGTAGATGGGTCCGATGGATTAGATGGATTAGTAGGCTCTGAAGGCGTCACACTACCGCCAGTCACACACTCCACATACGTGTTAATAATCACTGTCCAAGTATCTGTGCCCACTACGCCGTCGCTTGTCAGCTTATTCTTGGTTTGAATATCCTTGACCGCACGCTGCGTATTCGCATCAAAAGTTCCTGTTACAGCAACATAACTGTAGCCAATGGTTTTCAGATAGCCCTGTACTTCTTTTACATCCGAACCGGTACTGCCAAGCTGAAGCTCATTACGCAGGCCGGCTGCCGGTCCTGTATAGACCGGATCATCCCAGTAACCGCTGCTTCCGTCTGCCTGTACACCGCTTCCGCCAGCCGTTACATATAAACGAACGATAATTTCACCATATGAATCATGATGATTTCTCGCATCCTCTAGGCTGCTATACTGCTTCGGATCATATCCCGGAACTGCCCATTTACCTCCCAGGCCTTCCCATTTGGTAACGGACCCTCTCACCGGATATTTAAATCTCGGATCCAGCAGCTTGCGGCCGCTTGGAATTTCGTTTTTGCTGGCATAGCTGTACAAATGCTGAATATGCGCCTCTATGCCTTCCTCAGGTGAATTATACTTAGCATAATCCGTCCCGTCTCCGTTTTTTAATCCGCAGAAATTATAGTAGCTGGCATTTGCCTCGCCGCCATACTTTAAATATCCCGTTTCCAGCATAGCCTGGAAAAAGGCAATATCTCCGCGGATGCCATAGTAGCTGCCAATCGTCAAATAGGCATTGGCTACCTGCTGCGCATACGCCTTTGTAATACCCGTGTTATTTTTCATCAGAAAAGCAACCATGGTGTCTGCACTCATGGTAGACGAACCCTGGATCGGGTTGTTGTACCAAGTCGTGCTGCCGGATTCCTCTCCGGAAAACTGCCCATTATATGTTCCCAGCTTAGCCTTAACCGCCGCCTTAAACTCCCACCAGCGAGCCCAGTTATTATCGGCCATGGTCAGCGGGCACACCTTTGTACCGGCATCATAGTGCCTGACCAAATGATCTATATCCAGATTATACTTCCAAAGCAAGTACGCTGCCAGATCAATGGTATTTGTCATCGCTTTGTTGTAATTGCCATCCGGATTAATACACATTTCGATTCCAAGCGAATTGTGATTGCTGATCGGCGTAGCCGGCGTCTTATATTTGATACCGCAGTGCCAGGACCCTTCACTATCATCAATGATCTGCACAACCTGCTTATCATCGACAAAATAATGAGCACTAGCCTCCCGATTTCCACCCGCAAAAAACTGATAATGCGCCATAGCATCGGCTCCGGGCTTCGGGTTGCCGGTATCGTGAATCACGATATATTCGACGTTGTTATAATCGGTATACTTATTATAGTTAATTTCATATTTATAAAAAGCAATACCTGGCGCTAACCCCATATTGGAATTATTCGCTCTAGCTGAAAACATTGCCGCACTGCTCAGCAGTCTTGCATTTGCATTGCTGTACAGCGAAATGCTCTCCAGCTCCATGCTGCCTTCTGCCGCAATCTGGCTTTCTTCCAGCTCCACATCGTCGACCACATCACTTTCGGAGGATTCATCCCCAGTGGTTTCTGCTTCAGAGCTTTCCTCCGAGGTATTTGCTTCTGCATCCGGATTGTTTGCTGCATTGGAATCTACGTTGTTTGCTTCTTCACCTTGATCAATCTGATCGTTTTGGCCGTTCAGACTGCTTTGATTGTTCGCTTCATTCCCCGTTTGATTGCTCTGTACCACTTCTGCATTTTCTTCTTGTACCTGTGCTTCACTCTCCTGTGCTGCATGAGCCGCCAGCGGCGACATCACTACAGAAGTCATGAGGAAGGTGACCGCAAGTACAAGTGTAACAGATCTTTTCCATCCTTTTTTCAACATCTCACCTCCCTGCTTAAAAAGGATGGCATCAGTATACCATCCTTTTTTCAGATCGTCAATAAATGAGACACGAAGTTTTAACAAATTATGACCGTTTTCTTTATGATCCGTAATAATCATTTAAAATTTGCTGTGCAAGCGGTACGGCTCTTTTGTCGCTTCCGCCATTTTCGATCAAGATGGTAATGGCCAAATCTACCTTGCCATTGACCTTCGTATATCCGGTAAACCAAGAATGATCCTCCCCCTGATCCACCTGAGCCGTTCCTGTTTTGCCATATACCGTGCAGCCATCCATCTGCAGAGAGGTTGCTGTTCCGTGCTCAATTACGCCGGCCATCAGCCTCTCTAAAAATGCCGCCTCCTCTGCCTTCATCACAGTGCCCCATAGCTTAGGCAAATTTTTTTGCACCTGCTTTCCTTCTGCATCAACTACCTGATCAATCATATATGGCGTATACAAAATCCCCTGATTAGCAATGGCGCAGGTGAGCATATTCATCGCAAAGGGCGTAAACTGCGTCTCCCCTTGCCCAATGGCTGTCTGCGCAATCATTCCGTCACTATCGTCATCACTAACCACAACGCTGGTTTCCGACTGCGGTAAAATAAACTCATAGGAGCTGCCAAGCTTAAGATATTCCGCTGTGCTGCGAATTGCATCGCCTCCCATAAGCACTCCCGCGCTGGCAAAAAATCCATTGCAGGAATCCGCAAATCCATTCTCAATATCCATTTCGCCATGAACCGTTCCGCCTGCACATCCAAGCGTTTCAGAGCCTATCTGATATGCCCCGGGGCATACATAGCGATAGGTCTGATAATCTGACATATTCCGATACATCGTTAAAGCCGTTATGATTTTAAAGGTCGATCCCGGCGCATATAACCCCTGTGTCGCTCTTGTATACAAGGGACTATCCTCCCTGTCTGCAATTGTCTCCCAATGATCCTTAATATCAGCAGGGTGATATGACGGCGTCGACACAAAAACCTTGCATTTCCCTGTTGAAGGCTCCGTAATCACAACCGCCCCTTTATACGCTGCCATCTGCTCGTAGATTTTCTGTTGCTGCGCAAAATCAATGGTCGTAATCACATTGCATCCTGGCAGTGCCTCCTCCTTAGCCCAGCTTTTAAGCGTGCTCAAAAGGTCCGGCGGCTGCAGCAGCAAATCATTCGCTGCCAGCTCAAGCCCCGCCTTTCCTCTGCCTACATAGCCAGTCACATGCGCAAAGGCTTCTCCATATGGATATACTCTGCCCTGGCTGCCATCCTCCTGCATTTCCGTATAGGCCAGCACCTCTCCTGAAGCAGCCAGAATAGAGCCGCGAATCACTGTTTCCTCTTCTTCATTCAATCTGGGATTATACGCGTTGGTCTGAATTTCCTTTTGATCTATGATCATAATTTTTCCGATCCAGAGGATCAGACACAGCCCCAGCGCCACAAAAATCCCTTTAATGACCTGAAAGGTATGATCATTTGCCGGCTTAGAAGGGGTCGTCGAATTCAAAGGGGCTGAGGGCTTCTTTTTTCTTTTTCCTCCCTCTTTTTCCGCGCTGCGGCTCCTCGTAGACTTCTCCGTAATAGGGACTTCCGTCTTCGTATTCCCACTGCGCCTCTTCGACAGCGGCGGCGTAGCTCTGCCGTTTTTCTTCTCTTTGCTGCTCACGTTGTCTCGCCTCCTCCCGGTCCATCCTGTACAATCGAATGACCGCTTCAATAATTCCAATCGTAATAAAATTTGACAATAAAGAGCTTCCTCCATAGCTAATAAAAGGAAGCGTAACTCCCGTAAGCGGAATCAGCTTAATGACGCCGCCCACAATAATAAACGTCTGCGACATAAACAAAACGCCAAACGCTACCAAAAGATTACGCCGAATGGTACTTTTCTCCCGCCGCCCAGTTTCCATAACAAACAGAAACATCAAAAGATAAACCAGCAGCAGCAGGATTCCAAAAACCACGCCAAACTCCTCGGCAATAGCCGAAAAAATCATGTCCGTTGTTTTAGCAGGGATATAGCCCGGCGCCCCCTGATACAACCCGGCGCCCATCCACCCGCCGCTTGTAATCGCAAACAGGCTTTGGGCAATTTGATATCCGCTGCCATTGATATCTGCCCACGGATCTATCCAAATATCAAATCTTTGCTGCACATGCCCCACAAATCGATACGCCAAAAAGGCCGCAGCCACCATGGCCAGGCAGCCTCCCCACAGAACAAAGCCCCGTCCCAGATAATCATAAGTCATCATCCAGGCTAAAATTCCAAAAATCAGCAGCGCTCCCAGGTCATTCTGCAGCAGAAGCACAATCGCCATAAACCCTGTCACTGCCCCTGCCTGAATCAAAGAAGTAAGCTTCCTTTGCTTTGTATAGAGAATTGCCAGGAAAAAGGCAAAGGTCAGCTTGACAAACTCAGAGGGCTGAAACACGAATCCCTTTATATCCGCCCAGTTCAGTGATCCACCTGCCTCACTTGGGAAAATGAAAGGCAGCACAATCAGTCCTACGCTGATGATCATATATACCGGCGCCGGAATCCTCCATATCCACCTTCCTCTAAAAAATAACAGTACAAAATTGACCAGCGCAAAGCAGGCAGCAATCCACCACACCTGCATGACCGCCGATTCCTGATCCAATCGCCAGAGCGTAATAAATCCAACACTCAGCAGCATATATACACAGTTCCACAAAAGCCGGTTTGTATGCCGGTGCAGCGTTAACAAAAGAATATACATGCCAAGCATGACGCCGCCATAAATCGTCAGCGTCTTCAGCTGCTCCCAGGGAATCCCGTCCTGCCATTCCCTGAGCAAAATTAAGATCATCGACAGAAGGTTAAACAGTACAATAATGGCTGCCTGATAGGAATACATCTCCCTGCAGGTACTGCTCGAGGGTTTTCGCCAATACAGATAATATCCAATCGCGACAAATAAAAATAGTAAAAATAAATACAGGTATTTCGATACCAGAACCATCATCTGAAACATCATTCCACCCCCTTGTCCCAATGACCTGCCTGCACCGCCAGCGCCGGCTGCCTCCTTTGCAAAATGGCCTGCCAAAGCTCTTTAACCTCTGCCGCCGTCTCCAGCGTCAGCTCCACCCTGGCCTGCGCGCCGATCCGCTTCTCATCAGAAATATAAACCGGCCGTTCCGCCAGCACCTCACTATAGCAAAGCCGGCAGTGACTGCGGACGCACATCCGCTCTCCTTTTCGGTCCTCTAAAACAATCTCATGTCCCTGCGGATGCTTATCGCAGCCTTTTACCTCACGGTAAACACATTGCTCCGAAATCATATATACAGGACGCCCGTAAACCATATAATACGTCCCCTGCAGACGAGCCAGCTCGGCTGCCTCTCTGCCGGTCAGCTCCTGACTGATCATCATACTGCCTGCATGCCGCTGCCAAAAACCAGCCGCTTCCTTATTCATAACAGCCAGATGCGGCCCCGCCTGCACCTTTGCGCCCAGGACCCGGACCAGCTCCGCCTGACCAAGCAGGTTCACCTCAAACTCCTGCACGCCCAGGCTCTGCCACTCCTGTATTTCCTTCTTCATCCAAT
This sequence comes from Lachnospiraceae bacterium, assembly GCA_022794035.1. Classification (NCBI taxonomy): domain Bacteria; kingdom Bacillati; phylum Bacillota; class Clostridia; order Lachnospirales; family Lachnospiraceae; species Lachnospiraceae bacterium. Next base: position 96,635 of record JAAWDX010000012.1, read on the forward strand.
CTGCATGCGCATTTCTTCCCACCGGGGGCAGCGCCGGCACAATTCTTTTCCCCGCGGCCAGCCGCAAAAAAGCCCGTTTATCCGCTTTTTCAAAGCCCTCCATCCGCGGCATCAATGCCGTAATACAGCTATGCTCCATTTCGCACAGCGCGCTCCACTGCTGCGGCCGGTCAAGGCCCACCCAATAGCCCTGCGCCGCTTTATCCCTGATTTGTAGCCTCTCCTGCTCTCCATCCTTTTTTTGCCATGGCTCCACCTGGCTGATTTCCTGCAAAAGGCTGCGCCTGAGCTCATTGATGGCTGATACCGGCAGAAAGCTTCCCTTTTCCATTTCAATGACTATCTCTGCCGCCTGATACCCGCTGTCCCCTGTCTTTTCCAGCTGCCGGCGCACCGCTTCCTCTGTCAGCTCCTTTGTCTGCGCCTTCATTACAGTTTGTCCCCAAACCGTATGGCCCGCCGCACTAAGCACTGCTGCCTCTCCGATTCGTGCACAGAAGCGCATCGCAAGCTGCACCTTCGGCAGCTCCCGCACTTCCTCCAGCACCCTTTTTTGCAAGACAGGATCTACAATGCGCCATACCTCCTGCCCCTTCTGAATCTGTCCCTTCAAATAAAATACGGCTTTATGCTCTCCCTGCAGCATAGACGCTGCCAGCCGAACAGACGGATAGGGTGCTCTGCCCGCACGGATCTCCAGCTCATCCCCGCTATGCAGCGTCTCCCTGCTTTCTATTTGAATCTTTCCCTTACTCGCTGCTGAAACTTTGCCGATCTGAACGCCTTGATGCTTTGGCGTATGCGGCTCGATCATATGCTCCTTATTCTGATAATACCCCTGCGTAAAGCCGCCCCGGTTAAAGAGCTGCTTCAGCTCACGCTGTTCTTCCTCCTGAACAGCGTGCACGCTTCCTGTCCTGAGATACTCATCCCGCAGCGCCGCATAATAGCGCGTAACCGCTGCCACATAAGCCTCTCCCTTTAAACGGCCTTCAATCTTAAAGGAATCCACTCCTGCCTGCATCAGCGCCTCTAATTGATCGGCCGCGCACAGATCCTTCAGATTCATCCAATAGCCTTCTCTTCCTTCCGCTCGGTATGCCAGCCGGCACGGCTGTGCGCAGGCCCCCCGATTGCCGCTTCGGCCTCCGTGAAACGAACTCAGCAGACACCGCCCTGAATAGCTGTAGCACAAAGCGCCGTGCACAAAAACCTCTAGCTGTATATTCGTTTTCTGCCGAATTTCACGAATTTCCTCCAGCGTTACCTCTCTTGCCAGCACCACCCGCTGAAAGCCCAAATCCTGCAAATACTGCGCGCCATACAGGCTCTGAACCGCCATCTGCGTGCTGGCATGCAGGGCAACCTGCGGATAATGCCTGCGGACCTCCTCTGCCACTCCCAGATCCTGTACGATCACGGCATCAATGCCAAGCGGCAGCACCTCGTCCATATAGCGTAAAAAATCCTTCCATTCCTTCTGCTTAATCAGAGTATTCAGCGTCAGATTGGTCTGCACGCCCTGCATGCGGCAAAGCCGCAGCGCCTCTTTCATATCCTCTATACTAAAATTGCCGGCCCCTCTGCGTGCATTAAAGGCCTGCCCTCCAAAATACACCGCATCGGCGCCGGCAGCAATGGCCGCTTTCAAACACGACAAATTCCCGGCCGGCGCTAAAATCTCCGGCTGAAATACTTTCACTTTTTCCTCTCTTCCTGTAAACGCTTTAGCTGCTCAGCGTACTCCTGATTTTCTGTCTCCAGATTCAGCAGTGCTTCTTCATACTGGGCAGCCGTCTCCTGCAGCTGCTTTTCCTTCTTTACCAGCTTATCCATTTTTTCTTTTAAAAGCTGAACCTGCTTCTGCAACTTGATATAATCATCTGCCAAATTGATGGCGGCAAGCATGGTGATATGCTCCTCCTCCAGTCCCTGTACGGAAAAGAGCTTATGTAAGGCGCTCAGCTTTTCATTCACGCATGCTTCAATGCGGCGCAGCTGCTCCTCCGAATCCGCTCCGCTTACCTTATAATCCTTTCCGGCAATATGCATGATGATCTGTTTCTTTTCTGTCATGTTCTCCTCTCCTTTCCTGCTTTATAGTCTCATCTGTCCTGCAGCGCCGTCCGCTACTTCTGACCGATGAAAATAGTCTAAACAAAAGGGAGTGACCATACGTCCGCGCGGCGTTCTCTGTAAAAATCCCTGCTGCATCAGATATGGCTCGCACACATCCTCAATCATACCTGCGTCCTCTCCAATGGAAGCCGCTAACGTATCGATGCCCACCGGCCCGCCGCCATAAAGCTCCATCATTGTCAGCAGCACCTTGCGATCGACTGCATCCAGTCCATTAGGATCTACTTTCAGCGCATTCAGCGCATGCTGCGCGATCGCCAGATCGATTTTTCCCTCAAATTTCACCTGTGCAAAATCCCGCACGCGGCGCAGCAGGCGATTGGCCAAACGGGGCGTCCCTCTCGATCTTCGGGCAATCTCCCCTGCCCCCTCCTGATCGATCTCTACTTCTAGGATCTGTGCCGAATTTTGCACGATCTGCGCTAGCTCCTCTACCTTATAAAACTCCATGTGATTCAGCATACCGAAGCGGTCCCGCAGCGGCGCTGATAAAAGCCCTGCGCGCGTTGTGGCGCCAATCAGAGTAAAGTGAGGAATATCCAGACGAATCGATTTGGCTGCCGGCCCTTTGCCGATCATGATGTCAACGGCAAAATCTTCCATGGCCGGATATAAAATCTCCTCAACCTGACGGTTAAGCCGGTGAATCTCATCAATAAACAGTACATCGCCTTCTGAGAGATTATTCAGGATCGCTGCCATGTCTCCGGGCCGCTCAATCGCCGGCCCTGTCGTAATTTTGATATGCACGCCCATCTCCTGTGCAATCAGGCCCGCCAAAGAGGTCTTTCCAAGACCCGGAGGGCCGTAAAACAGTACATGATCCAGCGCCTCTTTGCGCTGCTTGGCAGCGGAAATAAAGACCTTTAAATTCTCCTTTACCTCTGTCTGCCCAATATATTCTTCGAAGGAACGCGGTCTTAAGCTCCGCTCTGCTTCCTTTTCTTCTTGCTGTGCCTGAGTGTCGACAAGACGCCCAAACCTTTCCAGCCGCTCTTCCAGTTCTGTCATCTGCCTCTCCATTTCAGGGCGCTCCTGCGCCATAGTTTATATGAGCTGCTTTAAGCTCTGTTTGATGATTTCTTCCACTGCCATATCGGACTGGTAGACCTTGCTTACGGCAGCAGCGGCCTCTCCTTGGCTGTATCCAAGCGCTATCAAAGCCGCAATTGCCTCCGGCGCCGCTCCTCCGGCTGCCGGCGTGTTTTCTTCAGTTCCTGCTGGCGTCTGCCCGCCTCCGGCAAAGCTGAGCTTATCCTTCAAGTCTAAAATAATGCGCCCGGCTGTTTTCGCTCCGATCCCCGGCACCTTTGTCAGCGCCTTTTTATCCTCAGAAGCAATAGCCAAGATCACCTGATCTGTTGACATCGCCGTCAAAATGGCCAGTGCATATTTGGGTCCGACGCCGTTCACATTGATCAGCTGTTTAAAAACCTGCAGCGATTCTGTATGTAAAAATCCATATAGGATCATTGCGTCCTCCCGCACATTCATATAGGTGTGCAGCTGCACCTCTTCTCCCACGCCGATGCGCAGCAGCTCCTCCCGGATCGGCGTATATACACGAAACCCGATTCCCTGCTGCTCTACTACCACACTGCTCTCTTCAATGGCGGCCAATCTTCCTTTGATGTACGCAATCATAGCCATTCTCCTTTTTCTACACAATAAATCCCTTTGGGCGCTGCGATATACTGCATCCGAAAGTCCTTCTCATCCATCTCAAGCGCTTCCTCCTGCAGCTGAAAATCAAAGCATAGGCCTACCGTTTTTACAAAGCGGTACCGCTCTAAATAGCGGTCATAAAATCCGCTGCCATATCCAATCCGGCCTCCCTGATAGTCAAAAGCAAGGCCGGGCACCAGCATCAGCGTCTTTTGATCCGGCTCCTGCCTTCTCGCCCATGGCGCCGGCTCATAAATGCCAAACCGATTGCGCTGAAAGCTGCTTCTATCCTCCTGAAGATAAAATTCCATTCTATGACCTTCTTCTATACGAGGTAAGCAAAGCGCCTTTTGATACCGCAGGGCATGCTCCATCACCATGTAAGTTTCTACCTCTGAACGAAATGAAAAATAGGCAAAAATAGTATGCGCCTGCTGGTACAATGGACTCTTTTCCAAAAGATCCCATATACGGATGCTATCTCTGTGCGTATATGCATACTGATCTCGTTTTTCATTCATTTTCTTGCGCAGCTGCTGTTTTGTCATCGTATTTTTCTCTGCTCCTCTTTGTAAGGCTTTCTCTCTGCCGCCCTCTTCACGTATTCTGCCGCTGCCTCTGCGGCGATCATTGCTGATCCGGCTGCCCACTGCAGATTATATCCACCGCAGTCACCATCGAGATCCAGCACTTCTCCCGCCATAAAAAGCCCCTTATGCCGCCGGCTTTCCAGCTGAGCCGTTATCTCGCCGGCCTCAACGCCGCCTACCGTAATCTGCGCTTCTTCCCAGCCTCCCAGAGCAAGCACTGGCATCTCCCATTGTTTAAGGCTCTGTGCCAGCGCGCCGATTTCCTTTTTATCTAAAGAGCCAAACCCTGTTCTAGGGCTTAGTCCACTCTCTGCCAGCGCCACCGGAATCAGCGTTTTAGGAAGCCAGCCCTCCAGCGCTTCTTCGGCTGAAAAACCGCCAAGGCGCTCCTTTCTTTCCAGCAAATATACAAATAAAGCGCCTTTTTCCATTTCAGGGACCAAATCCAATGTCAAGACCGGCCTCCTGCCGCTTTGCAGCGCCTCTCCAGCGCTGCGGCTCAGATTCAAAACTGCCGGACCCGAAACCCCCTGATCGGTAAAAAGAATTTCGCCTGTCTCCCTCTGCCGGCACTCTCCCTCTATCCAAAGCGCTGCTGGTACATTGAGTTTAAGCCCTGCAAGGCGCTTCAGATAAGGAACCTGCAGCTTAAGACGGCACAGCGCCGGCCGAAGCGGACTCACCTGCATCTGCAGCCGCCTCGCAAGCTCTGCCCCTTCTCCGTCAGCCCCCAATTTAGGATACGCCTTGCCGCCCGCACACAAAAGCACAGCCTTGGCGGCAACATTTTTCCGTTTAAACGGCGCCTCCTCGCTTTTAACCTCCAGCAAATATTCACTGCGTCCATGCCGGATCTGTGTCACCAGCGTTTTCGTAACAATCTCCACAGAAAGCGCCGCCAGCTCCCGGCGCAGCACATTCAGAACGGAGGCCGCTTGCAGGCTTCTTGGAAACAGCTTGCCGGCATCACCTTCCGTATAGTCAATCCCAAGCTCCTGCCAAAACTGCCGGATCCTTTCCTCTCCCATCTGCGGCCAGAGCTGCGGTAAAAGCGCCGCCACACTGCCGTGATAATGGGAAAAATGCATATCCCGATTAGACAAATTGCACCGGCCATTTCCTGTTGACAAAAGCTTGCGCCCAATGCGATCCTTTTTTTCAAAAATACAGACGGAGGCTCCAAGACGTGCAGCCACAATCGCTGCTACCATTCCGGAGGCTCCGCCGCCAATAATTGCGATCTCTGCCATACCGTCTCTGCCCCCATTTCAATCGTTCTTATCATTATAAAATGGGAGCCCCTCTTTGTCAACCGAACGCCGCTCATTTAAAACATTCTTAAAATCCGTCTCCTTTTGTCATCCCGCCTTGAGCTCCAGCCGCATCCGGTCTGCAATCAGCGCAATAAATTCACTGTTCGTCGGCTTTCCCTTGCCCATACTGATGCTATAGGAAAACAGCTTTTCAATCGTATCCATTTTCCCCCTGCTCCAGGCCACCTCAATCGCATGCCGAATCGCTCTCTCCACTCTGCTCGGCGTGGTATCAAACTTCTTCGCAATCGCTGGATACAGCTGCTTAGTAATCGCATTCAAAATATCCATATCCTCAATGGCCATCAGGATGGACTCTCTCAGATACTGATAGCCTTTAATATGCGCCGGAACTCCCACCTCGTGGATCAGATTGGTTACCTCTGTCTCCACATCTACGCTGCGCGCCCTCACGGACGATACGGCCGGCAAAGAGCCCTTCCCTTTTTCCGGCATGGCCGGAAGCTCCTGCCGGCTCATCCCTTTCATCTGCCGAATGCGGGTTGTCAAAAGCTCCACATCGCAGGTTTTGGCCATGTAATAGGTGGCGCCGAGCGCCATCAGCTGTTCGAGCATCTGGTCACAGACTACCGAGGATAAAATAATAAATACCGGCCACGGTTTGCTTTGATTTTTCATTTGCTCTAATACACCAATGCCGTCGAGCTGCGGCATTACCAAGTCGAGCAGCACAACATCCGGCTGAAGATACTGGATCATTTCCAGTGCCTCTGCTCCGTCGCCTGCTTCTCCTGCTACCACCATATCGCTCTGCTGCTCAATCACACATTTTACGCTTTCTCTAAACGCTCGATTGTCATCTACCACTAAAACTTTTAATTGACTCACCTTTTTCTCCTTTCTCTCTGACATCAAAAGTCAACTTGTATTTACCATTATATACCATTTATGGCAAAAATCAACTATTTTATGGTAGATTTTGGTAATTTTATTCCAGCATGTTCTCAATATAGATCCCGTAGCCTTTGGTGGGATCCTTGACAAATACATGCGTGACCGCTCCGATTAGCTTGCCGTCCTGCAGAATGGGGCAGCCGCTCATGCCCTGAATAATACCGCCCGTCTCCTGCAGCAAACGCTCATCCGTAACGGTGACAACCATGCCATGATTAAAAGTAGGAAGTCCGGACGCCTTTTCTATTTGCACTGTATATTCATGGATTTCTCCATCCACAATATCACTCAAGATCACAGCCTCTCCATTTTTTACCTGATCCTTTAGGATAATCTTATATTCTGCATAGTCACCTTGCCCGCCGCTATAATGACCATATACGCCGCTTTCAGTATTTTCGGTCACTTGACCCAAAATTGTACCGGTAAGGCTGCCTTCTACCTCTCCCGGGAGACCCTCTTCGCCTTTCACAACATGGCGGATCTTGGCTCTGGTGATGAGTCCATCATGAATGGGCAGCACCTCGCCTGTATCCACATCATTGATTCCATGACCAACCGCTCCAAACAGACTGCTCTGCGGATCAACAAAGGTAAGCGTGCCAAGTCCCTGCGCGCGGTCGCGGATCCAGATTCCAATCTTTGCCTTGCCGTCCTTTCCTATTTTGGGCGTTATTGATACCTCCAGATTTTCCTCATCTCTCGTCAGCTGAATCGTAATGGGCCTTGCACCGTTTTGCGCAATGATCTCATCCACCTGTTCTACCGTTGTAACCTCTTGCCCGTTGACTCTGCGGATTTTGTCTCCTGCATATAAAATTCCTCTTGCCGGACTGCCTTCCGTCCCTGATGCGGTTTCTATTTTGCCGGTACCCAGTACCAGGATGCCATCTGTATACAGATCGATCCCCACGGTATGTCCGCCGGCCAAAAGCCTTTTCTCAGGCCATACCTCAATAGAAACTGATTTTATAGGAAGGATCCCAAAAAGCTTAATCTGTGCGCTGCTTCTTGCATATGCGCTTTCCTCAATATCCTCCCGGCGCCGGATGCTATTTTCATTTACGGTAACCCATTCGCTTTCCTGCGCTTCCAGCTCCAGCATCTCTCCGCCAAATTCCCAGCTTTGCCCTTCTATGACTCGCACGGTATCCGGCACTGCCAGCTGCACTATCAGATAGGGCATTAAAAGCACTGAAAGCATCAATAATAAAAGGCCCTTTCCAATCCATGGAGAGAGCCTTCGATTCTCTTTTTTCATCTGCTCACACCTCATGTTTTAAAAAAATCAGGTCAACACCTTATGATAGTGTGAGCGGCTTTGTCTTTCCTTATGCGCGTTCCTTTTTCTTCCAATTTTCAGCCAGAGCCTTCATCTCCGCCGCATTCTCTTTCACTGCTGCCGTAATCTGCGTTCCGCCCAGCATCCGGGCCAGCTCTTCTGCCACCTGCTCCTCGCCGAGCACCTGAATTTGCGTGGCCGTATGCTCGCCGCTAACCGTTTTTTCAATGCGCATATGGCAATCCGCCAGCGCGGCAATCTGCGGCAAATGCGTCACGCAAATCACCTGATGATAAAGCGCAATTCTGCTCATTTTTTCAGCAACACTCTGCGCTGTGCGCCCGCTGATTCCCGTATCAATTTCATCAAAAATCAGTGTACTGATCTCATCCTGCTTAGCCAGAACCGTTTTAATCGCCAACATCACACGCGACATTTCACCGCCCGAAGCAATCTGCTGCAAAGGCCGCAGCGTCTCTCCTACATTGGTACGAATCTGAAACAAAATCTGATCTGCCCCTTTGGGAGATAGCTCCTTAGGCTGCCGGCTGATTTTAAAGATTGGCTGATTAAATTGCAGTGTGGCCAGCACCTGTGTGATCTCTTCCTCGATTTTCTGCGCTGCCTCCAGTCGCCATTTTGTCATCGTCTCGGCAAGACTTTGCATTTCACTTTGCTTTTTCTGCAGCTGTGTTTGGAGCTCTTCAATGGTCTGCGCCAAATTTTGCAGCTTTTGCTGCTCGGCCTTTGTTTTCTGATAATACGCCATGACCAGCTCGCGGCTCTGTCCATATTTATTCTGCAGGTGCTGAATCTGATCGAGCCGCTGCTCCAGCTCAGAAAGCCGCTGTGGCTCTGCCTCCAGCGCCTCTCCGTACTGACGAAGCTCTCCCGCCATATCCTGCAGAACTGCCAGCTGTTCTTCCAGCGATGCTACATACGGCGTAAAAAACGAGGCGTCATACCCTTCTGCCTCTTTCAGCTTCATCAGCGCACTTTCCAGCGCATCCAGCGCCGGCTGCCCCTCGCGCCCCCTCTGACGGATCAGCATATACGCTCCCAGACAGCTTTCCTGCAGCTTCTCACTATACAAAAGCTTCCTGCGCTCTTCTTTTAGCTCCTCTTCTTCATTTTCCTTCCACGCGGCGGCCTCGATTTCATCTAATTCAAACTGCATCAAAGAAAGCAGGCGCTCTCTGTCCTTTCCTTTTTCCTGATAGACCTCCCATTCCTTTTGCAGAAGACGGGCGGCATCCCATTTTTCACGCATCTCCTTTTTTAGCGTTTCAATGCCGGGAATAAAGCGGTCCAATATGTCGATATGCCGGCTGCCGTCTAAAAGTGACTGATGCTCATGCTGCCCGTGAATATCAATCAAAAGCGCTGCTACCTGCTTGACCTGCTGTGTCGTCACCATGACCTGATTGATCTGACAGGTGCTGCGGCCGCTGGGCGCAAAGCGCCGTGAAATGAGGATCTCTCCATCCTCTGCTGCAATCCCCATCTCTTTTAGTTTATCCAAAACACCGGGCTTTTCCTCTGAAAAAAACAGATCAATCACAGCCGGGCGCGATGGGTCTCGCAGCAGCTCTTTGCTCCCTCTGCCGCCAAGCGCCAGATTGATGGCGCCTAAAATAATGCTTTTTCCGGCGCCTGTTTCACCGGTCAGTACATTCAGTCCATCCTCCAGATCCACCGTCACTTCATCAATGAGTGCTATATTTTGCACACGCAGATGTATCAGCATAGGTATCCCTCCGTTTTGCTTCTCTTATTCAACCAGCGCCAAAATTTTATTTTTTAATATGCGACCGCTTTCTTCAGAGTGGACCGCCAGAAAAATGGTATCATCTCCTGCAATCGTGCCCACAATTTCTTCCAGCTTGAGGCTGTCCAGCGCAGCTGCGACTGCCATGGCCATGCCGGTCATCGTTCGCACGACCACTAGGCTGCCTGCCACCTCTGCACTCACAAACCCCTGCTGCAGAACGCGGCTAAAGCGCAGCGCCGCCATCGGCGGCTGTTCTGCCGTCTCCTGAACAGGCAGGGCATATTTTTGTACACCGCTTTCGCCTACAATTTTTGTCAATCGGAGCTGCCGGATGTCCCTTGATACCGTGGCCTGTGTCACAGAGCAGCCCGCTTCCTGCAACTTGGCTACCAGCTCTTCCTGTGTTTCAATCTCAAATTGATCAATTAAGTCACAGATCAATTTCTGCCGCTTCGTCTTCATGCTTCTTTTTCGTGAGCTTCCCGTACTGCACGCTCAATCAGTGTCGGTATATCCTCACCTGCTCCTTTCTCCATTTTGGTATCTTTTATTAAATAAAGTAAAAACTCCCGATTTCCTTCTTGTCCACGAATCGGAGAGGCTGTTACATTTTTAACGGCCCAGTTTTTTTCTTCGCAAAAAGCGATCATCTCTCTGAGTACCTGCTTATGCACCTTTTCCTCTTTTACAACTCCCTTTTTGCCAATCTTATCCCTGCCCGCCTCAAACTGAGGCTTGACTAAGCATACCAGCTGGCCTCCTTCTTTCAAGCAGCCTACGATAGCTGGCAGCACCTTTTTCAGTGAAATAAAAGAGACATCCACCGAGGCAAAGTCACAAGGCTCTCCGAGCATCTCTTCTGTCAAATGCTTCACATTTGTATTTTCTATGTTGGTTACCCTTGGATCCTGTCTCAGTTTTTCAGCGAGCTGATCATGCCCTACATCCACGGCATACACGCTGGCTGCGCCATGCTGCAGCATACAATCTGTAAACCCGCCGGTCGAAGCACCTGCATCCAGACACACAGCCTGCTCCAGCTTAATTCCAAAAACTGTCAGCGCTTTCTCCAGCTTAAGACCTCCGCGGCTTACATAGGGCAGCGGGGCTGCCAGTATTTCCAAAGGCTCCTGTACACTTACCATCGTCCCCGCCTTTTTACAGACCGTTCCCCGGCATTTAACCTGCCCGGCCTGGATCCATTCCTTTGCCCTTTCCCTTGAAGGTGCCAGCCCTTCCTGCACAAGGCGCACATCTAAGCGTTGTTTTTCTTCCATACCTTCCATATTCCTTCCGCCGAAATGCCGTGCTTTTCCAAAATATGCTGCCGGCTGTCCTGCGGTAAAAATGCATCCGGCAGGCTCAGACAGTCCACCCGGCAGCCTGCCCCTTGTCTCTTGGCAAGTGCTGCCGCCTGCATGCCAAACCCGCCTGTATAGATATGATCCTCTATGATAATCACCTGATCATGTGTTTGAAAAACCTGATGCAGCAGCTTTTCATCCATCGGGGCAATAAATCTGGCATCAATGACGGTAGGACTGCATCCCTGCTCCGCCATTTTCTGTGCCGCTCGCCTTGCCTCTGTCAAGCATGCGCCTACCGACACAATGGCCGTCCCCTTCCCAGTCTGCAAAACCCGGCCTTTTCCGTATCGAACCGGCTCATGCTCTTCTGCTGCCTCTGTGATAACGCTCCCTTTAGGATAGCGCACCGCAACTGGTCCTTTAAGCTCATACGCAAACTGCAGCATCGCCGTCATCTCTTCCCTGCTGGATGGCGCAAGTATCGTCATATTGGGAATATGACTCAAATAGGCGATATCAAAAACGCCCTGATGTGTTTCTCCATCTTCTCCTACTACGCCGCTGCGATCAATGGCAAACACAACCGGGAGCCCCGGCAGGCACACATCATGCAAAATCTGATCATACGCTCTTTGCAGAAACGATGAATAGATCGCTACAAAAGGCCTCAGTCCGCCTTTCGCCATGCCGGCAGCAAACGTCACCGCGTGCTCCTCCGCAATGCCCACATCATAAATACGCTGCGGAAAATGCTTTCCGAATATGTCAACTCCTGTACCGGATGGCATAGCCGCTGTTACGACAACGGCAGACGGATCCTTCCTGCCAATCTGCGTAAGCGCCTCTCCAAATACATCGGACCAGGTTTCCTGCTTCTGGCACAGATCCTCTCCTGTAACGATATCGAAGGCTCCAATTCCATGATACCGCGCTGCATTGCGTTCAGCCGGCTCATATCCTTTTCCTTTAACGGTTTTTACATGAATGACCACCGGTTCATTAAGTACCTTTGCCTGCTGCAGCACCTCTTTCAAATCGTGCAGATCATGCCCGTCGACCGGTCCCAGATAGGTAAACCCCAGCTCCTCAAAAAGAATGCCTTTTACAAACAGATACTTAGCTTTATTTTTTACAAAGTCAGCCGCCTTATACAAGGGGCGCAGCACCGGAAATTTCTCGACGGCTCTTTTGATTTTTCTTTTTCCGCGCAGATATCCCTTGCGTGTCCGCAGCCGGCTCAGGTGCATGGACATACTGCCTACATTAGGGCTGATTGACATTTCATTATCGTTGACTACTACAATCAGCTTTGTCCGGTCTTTGCCGGCGTTATTCATCGCTTCATAGGCCATACCGCCTGTCATGGAGCCATCGCCAATGACCGCGATGACTTCATGCTGCTGCTTTAATACGTCTCGGGCCTTTGCCAGTCCGTATGCGGCTGAGATAGACGTAGTAGCATGTCCGGTATTAAAGGCGTCATAAGGGCTTTCCTCCATTTTGGGAAATCCACTTAGCCCCCCTTTTTGCCGCAAGGTATCAAATCCGTCCTTACGGCCGGTTAAAATCTTATGTACATACGCCTGATGGCCTACGTCCCAGACAATTTGATCCTGCGGCGCATCAAACACCTGATGCAGCGCAATCGTCAGCTCTACTACGCCAAGATTGGAGCTCAAATGTCCTCCTGTTTTAGACACCTGTTCCAATAAGAACTCCCTAATTTCCTGTGCCAGCTGCTGCGACTGCTCCAGATTCAGCGCCTTAATATCCTTTGGGCTTTGAACTTGATCCAATAACCGCTTCAATCGGGTTCACCCCTTATTTTAATTTCTTCTTTTGATTAACGCTGCCGTGAGCCTGCGCACCTCTTCTCCGTAAGCGCCCGGAAGCACCTTCAGAGCGTCCAGCGCTTTTTGCGTCAGCACCAGTGCCTCCTCCTTGGCTTTTTCGATGCCATAGCAGGAGACAAAGGTAGCTTTCTGGCTTGCTGCATCACTGCTTGGCTCCTTTCCAAGCTCTTCCAGGCTTCCCTCTACATCCAGCACATCATCCCAAATCTGAAATGCCTTGCCCAGCGCTCCACCGGCCGTTTCTAAACAAGCAATCACTTCCGGCTCTGCCCCTGCCAGCAGCGCTCCGCAAACCAGTGCTGCCATCAGCAGCCGGCTCGTCTTGTTATATTCAATATAGGTCAGCTCCTCCAGATCGATCTGGCGTCCTTCACTCGCCAGATCCGCTGCCTGACCGGCAATCATGCCGGATGGCCCGGCGCAGCGGGCCATATACGCCATAGCCTGCGTCATATTTTGCAGCCTTTGGCTGTCGTGCCCCTCTGCCGCCTGTTCCATCGCTTCTGTCATCGTCTCAAAGGCTAGATTGAGCAGACCGTCACCGGCCAAAATAGCATTGGCCTCGCCGTATACCTTATGATTCGTCAGGCGGCCGCGGCGGTAATCATCATTATCCATGGCCGGAAGATCGTCATGAATCAACGAGTACGTATGAATCATTTCCAAACTAAGGGCAAAGGGCAGTAGCTGCGCCTCATCTGCCCCCAGACTCAGGCCTGTCCACATCAGCAGCAGCGGCCGCACGCGTTTTCCGCCTGCCATCAGGCTGTACTCCATGGCCTCCCACACCGAATGATTATAAGCATCCCCGCCGGTTAGCTGCGCCGCCAATTCCTTTTCGATCCTGCCTTTTAAGCTCTCTGCCTCATTCATCCTGACTCTCTTCTCCCTGTTCTAGCACCTGCAATTCCTTTTCTGCCGTATCCAGCAGCGCCTTGGCATGCTCCTGCAACTTCTTACCTTCTTTATATAACGCCATCATATCCGCAAGCGGCAGCGTCTCCTCTTCCATTTTCTCTGTGATCTCTTCCAGCTTTTGCATCGCTTCTTCTAATGTAAGCTCCTGCATTGCTTCTTTTGCGTTTTGCTTCATGCCTTCCTCCCTTTAGATGCAAGCTCCTTCTGCTCTACCTTCACTGTCAACCTTCCGTCCTGCATCTGTATATTCACTCTGTCGGCAATCTGGATCTGCTCTGCTCTGAGGATTGCCTTGCCGGCTTCATCCGTCAGAAGCGCATAGCCCTTTTCCAGCTGATGCTGCGGCGATAAAAGCATCAGCGCATTTTCTAGCGCCTCCAGCTGCTGTTTTTTCTCCTTTAACTGCTGCTCTATTCTATTTTGCTGATACTGCATAGCCATATCAAGCCTCTGACGATAGCTGTCAAGCTGTCTGCCCGGATCCTGCAGCTGCAGTCTCTGCCACCACAGCTCCAGTCTCTGCCGCTGCATCCATAGCTTCTTTTTTAATAAAGCTCCCTGCTTTTGCTCCTCCAGCCCTATGCTTCGCATAATACCAGCAATTTCCGGTACGGCCAGCTCTGCCGCGGCTGAAGGCGTCGGCGCGCGCATATCTGCGGCAAAATCTGCAATCGTAAAATCGGTTTCATGCCCGACTGCTGAAATCACCGGCGTTTTTGCTTCTGCTATGGCGCGTGCTACCATTTCTTCGTTAAACGGCCATAAATCCTCGATTGAACCGCCGCCGCGCCCCACAATCAGTGTATCGATCTCCGCCATGCGGTCTAATGTCTGAATCCCCTTTACAATCGTTGCGGCAGCCCCTTCTCCCTGCACTAAGGCCGGATACAGCACCAGCCGAATCCCCGGATGCCGGCGCCGCGCGATCTGTACAATGTCGCGGATCGCTGCCCCTGTAGGCGACGTTACAATTCCGATTCCTCTTGGAAATGCCGGAATCGGTTTCTTATACGCGCTGTCAAACAGACCCTCCGCCTCCAGCTTTGCCTTCAGCCTTTCAAATGCCTCATACAAAGCTCCGTTTCCCTGCGGCTGCATTTTCTTAACATACAGCTGATACTGTCCTGTCTTCTCATATAAGGAAACATAGCCCTGCACCTGCACCTGCTGCCCGTTCTGCGGCCAAAACTCCAGCAGCCGCGCTTCTCCTACAAACATGACAGCGGCCATGCTGCCCTCTGCATCCTTCAGCGTAAAATACAAATGCCCTGAGGAATGCCTTTTAAAGTTGGAGATCTCACCGCTGACCCACAAAGCGGAAAGCAGCATGTCCTGCTGCAGGAGCTGCTTCACATATCGGTTCACCACGGATACCGAATAGATTCTCTGCTGCAATCTGTCAATCCTCTTCTTCCCGCGGCGCAATACTGCCTAAAATCCCATTGATAAAAGCTCTTGCCGCGCTCTGCGAATACTTTTTCGCCAGCTCTACCGCTTCATTGATGCTCACGCTCGCCGGGATCTCCTCCGCACAGTGAATCTCATAAACAGCCAGCCGCAGGATTGCCAGATCCACCTTTGACAGCCGGCTTAAGCTCCAGCCCTTTACAGCGCCGGCAATCTCTTCATCCAGACTTTCTCTGGTCTGTGCTACGCCTTTTACCTCCCGCAGAATAAAGCTGCGGTCATTTTCCGTGACGGCTTTCTCTGAAAAATTTTCCAGATATGTATCCACCAGCTCTTCGATCTGCTCCTCCTGCTGAAACTGCATTTCATATAAAAGCTTAAAAACATGCTCCCGTGCTTCACTGCGCTTCATAAATGACCTCCCTCTTTGGTTCCTACCTTGAGAAAAGGCGCAACCTCAATAGATTGCGCCTTTTAAATTGTATTTCCTTCTTTTAAGCCTCTTTATCCGCTTTTTCCATATTCATGCTGACAATGTTCACATTCACCGCTTTGACGCTGAGCCCCGTCATGTTCTCTACTGCTGTTTTGATCTTTTGCTGCACCGCGGCGGCAAGCTCCGGTATTTTAGCGCCATACATCATTGAAAGCTCGACCGTACACACCACCAGCCCGTTCTCCATCTGAATACTGACGCCCTTACTTTTATTTTTCTTTGTCGTTTTTTCTATTCCCTCTTGATCGCTGATGGCGAGCCCTGCGATCATTGCGACTACATCATCCGCAATCTTAAGCTGTCCTGCCTGCTGCGGCGCTTTTTCATTTAACGTTTTTTCCTGATCCATATGGCCCTCCTTGCCGCCTCGTTACGCGGCCGAAATCTATGGTTTTTCTCTATTATAAACAATTTTCCTATTAAATGCAAACACTTTTTTAAGGAGCGGACTACCCAGCCTCTTAGCCGCCGATCTTCAATAGACTGATGCGGATTTTGTCAGCGCCAAGCCCCGTAATCCTTGTTAAGATGTCCTGAATCTGCGCTGCCTCCTGCTGCGTAATTTCCTCACGGTCAACAATCACATCCACACAGTCGTCATAAATGCGCACATACACCTCATCAAAGCCCTTCGCCTTGATCATCGCTTCGGCAGCCGCTTCATTTTCAATTCGCTTCTGCAGCTCCAGAATCTTCTGCGCCGCTTCCGATTTCTCTTCATCCGGCGTATCTGCCTGCGCCATCAGCTGATACAGCATATCCTGGCTTTTAGCCCGAGCATTTTCCCGCTCTACCTTGGCTTCTGCAAAATATTCCGGCACGACGGCATCGCTCTCCACCATGATCGCCTCTCCGGGCGTTCTGGCCTCTTCATTTCCCGCTGTTTCCGCTGTCCCAGCTGTTTCTGCTGTTTCTGCTGTCTCCGGCTGCGATTCCTCAGCCTGTGCCTCCTGGTTCTCCTGCGGCACAATCACCCCCTCAGCCGTCACATCCGAATCCGCCGGTTCCGATGTCTCCGTCTCCCCGGTAACCGCCTCTGATTGATTATTCTGCGCCAGCTGTGCTTCGTCCTGCGTACGGTAATTCAAATAACCGGCTACCACAATCATCACAACCAAGAGCACCACCACAATCTGATTTTTCCTTACACTATGCATTTCATTTCCTCCCTGCTTACCTTATTGATACGATGCAATATGCACCCTTTGAGCCGATATTCCCAGAAGGGCCTGCGTAGCCTGCAAAAGCTCCTGCTGTACAACGCTGCTGTCAGCCCCCTCCGCCATAATCAGAATCCCCCGGACCTTAGGGGCTTCCTCCCTTAGAATAAAGGGCTGCTGCGCCGCATCCCGCACTGTTTCCGTTTGATGCTGCTCCTCCACCATACGCCGGCCCTGGCCGGAAACGTTCATGTCCTCCGTTTCCGAACGGGTGTACTCGCTGTCCTGCAGCACATACGCCTCTCCGCCGTCTGCCAAAGTCAGCATCACCCGTACCCTGCCTGCGCCTTTGATATGAGAAAGGGCATCCTCCAAACGTCTGGTCAGCTGTTCTTCATATGTAGCCTTTATTTCAGCTGCCTCTGCGCTTTCCTGCGTTTGATCGGCCTCCTCTTGCTTTGATATATGGGTATTCGAAAAAACTAAAAATATGACTCCTAATCCAAGCAGAAACGGAAAGACAACCGAGAACCAATCCTTCTTTCCTTCCTTTTTGCTGATCCATTCCTTCCAGTTCATCTCAGCCTCATCTCCAGCCTTTCCTCCTCAATTCCCCAATACTGACAAAGACTTTGCCGGATCTTCTCTTCCTCTTCATCAGCTGCTCCAATCTGACCCAGATCAAGACTGCGGTCTAAAAGACCTCCTACCTCCTTTTCCCTGCTCAGTGTGATCTTGATGCTGCCCTCATCCTTCACCTGTATTTGCATCAAAGTATACTGCTCCTGAAGCTCTGCCGGCAGCCCCTGCCGCGTAAGCGCCTCTTCATAGGCGCCCTGCAGCATAGCCTCTGCCTGCTCCTCATAGCGGCTTTGCGGCGCGGCCTCCCCCTGCACCTCTCCTAGTGTCAGCGTTTCCAAATCAACCCCGTCCTGTGTCCATTCGATAACCGGCTGGACCAGCACAAAAACAAATAGCAGACTGAGCACCAGCTTAACATATTTTCTCACGGCTCCTGATGGCATCATGCTTTCCAGCAGCACAGAAAAAATTAAAAGCGTTCCTACACGCAGCACATACTCGGATAATATATTCATACTCTCTTCTCCCTATTGTCCCGTCGTCATCACGAAAATCCCCACTGCGCCCGTAAAAATGACAACGCTGCTGACCAATAGTCCCAGCAGCATAGCGGTGCTGCGCCCCATAGCAGAAAGCACCTGAATGATTCTCGGATCAGCAACCGGCGATAAAAAGGCTGCCATAATACGGTAGATCAGCCAGATTGCCGTTAGCTTTGCCACCGGAATCAGACATATACATAAAAGAGCAATGCAGCCGGCTGCACCGATGCCATTTTTAATCAGCATGCTTCCTGCCAGCACCGAATCCATCGCGCCTGACATGGCAGAGCCCACCACGGGCACAGATGCCATCACTGCTGAAGATGCCTTATACACCGTTTTATCCACCGAAGGCATCACAAAGCCAAAGATCCCCATTAAAAATAAATAAAGAGCGGTAATGGCTTTCATTCCTTTTTCTAATATCGTCCTCACCAGCGATGTAAGCTGTGAAAGAATGGCTCTTTTGCTCATAAAATTGACAAGCTCCAAAATCGTCACCCAGACAATGCATACGGCAAAGCCGTTTTTCATCACCGTCAGAATCACGCTAAACCCGCTTGTCATCATTTCACTCTGCAAAATGCTGCTGATCCCATATCCGCTTGCCACGGCAACCGCTGCCATAGCCGGCAGCATATAGAGGCTTAGATCCCTTACATGCTCAATCAGCCCACTTGCTTCTCGGTATGCAATTTGAAAGCTTTGTACAAGCAGCCAAATCAGGCAGCCATACACAGCTAAAAAGCCAATTTCCCCTACTGCGCCGTCTCCAAAATGAAGCTCCAATGTATTAAAGATCTGCCCTAACAGTGCTAAGGCAATCACCTGCAGCATCAAGCCCATATATTCCTGCACATTGCCCCACAGAGAAACGCCAAAGGCATTAACCCAGTCCGACCAGGAAACAGATGTCTCACCCTTGATCAGCGAAGAAAGAAGCTCTCCGATGCTGCGGCTGCCCGTTTGCTCCTGCAGCGTCTGCTGTCCCTCTGCCTCCTGTATAATCTCATCGACCTCACCAAAATCTAAATAAGAAGGATCCACATCTGTCTCAGCTCCTACCTCTATGGGCTGCCATAAGCTCAGCAGCACAATCAGTACAGCCCTCCATATCCATCTCTTTTTCGTATTTTTCATCCTAGTAGCTCCGCAATCAGTTCTATGAGAGAAGTAAAAACCGGAAGCGCCATTGTCGCCATGATCAGTCTTCCTCCCAGCTGAATTTTAGCCGCCAGCGCCTGCTGTCCGGCATCCTTGCAGATTTCACTGCCAAATTCAATCACGTAGCTGCTGAGAAGCAGTTTAAACAGCAGTTTCATCTGCCTTCCTGAAAGTCCTGCTTTTCCTGCCAGCTCCTGCAGGCCGGAAAGCAGCTGAGAAAGCCCTCTGCTGCTTTCCATCAGCATGCAGATGCCTACGGCAATGGCTAAAAGAAGCGCGATCTCCTTTTTTTGCTGCTGCAGCGTAATCACAAGAATGGCTCCGATCACTCCCAGCACCGTTATCTTCAATACTTCCATCGCGTAAATCCTTATAAATCAAATAAAGATCGAATGGTATTAAAAAGCTCGCTAATATATTCAATAACCCAGAAAAGCACCACAATCAGCCCCGCAAGTGTTGTCAGCATGGCCATATCATCTCTGCCGGCCCTTTGCAGAACCTGTCCCACCACGGCAACCAAAATGCCTACCGCTGCAATTTTAAATACAATCTGAATATCCATTACATTAGCACCACCATCACCAAAATCCCGGCCAGAACACCAATGGTACGGTACAGCCGCCCCTGCTCCTGAATGGCCTGCTCCAGCATCGTTTGCTGCGCATGAAAGTAATCCTGAATCTGACTGATCTGTCCCAGACAGCTTTCCAGCCCCGCTCCCTGCATGCTTTTCCCAAGCCCTTCCAGCATTTTATAATCCTCTTTGTCCAGATGCAGCTCTGCCTTTGACCTCTCCAAGGCCTGCGGCCAAATCTCCGACAGCGGCTTTTGCGCCTGCAGCCCCTCCTGCACTTTCCTCAGCCAAGGCTCCCACTCTCCGGCGCCTGCCTCGATACAGCTTTGGGCCGCCTCTCCAAAATTTTCTCCGATCCGCATCCGACTAGAAAGCAGCATTAAAATCTTTTGCAGGCTCCGATACTCCTGCAGTCTCTTTTCCATTCGATACGCCAGCCAAAAACCAACGCTCCCCACAGATAGCCCCATCAGGATCATGCCAATCCATTTAAACCACTGCATAGCCTGCCCCCTCCGCTGCCTGATAGATCCCTTCAACCGTGCCCGGTCCCCTCCTGCCGCTCAGGACCACCACCCGCTCAAAGCTCCCTTTGCGGATCAGCTCCGCAAACCCAGGCTTTCTTCTCAGCTCCTCCAAATTCGCGCTATGCGCCGTACAGAGCAGCCGCACCCCGGCATTCATAATGGTCTCCACCGCCTCCAGCTCCTGCAGTGCGCCCAGCTCATCCACCGCAATCACCTGCGGATTCATACTGCGCAGCAGCATCAGCATTCCCTCACTTTTAGGCGCTCCATCCAGGACATCCGTGCAGTTTCCTATATCGCACTGCGGCACGCCACGAAAGCTTCCTCCAATCTCCGAGCGCTCATCTGCCACCGCCACGCTAAGTCCCAGCTCGTCCGATGCAAGCCGGATCAGATCGCGCAGCATCGTCGTTTTTCCGCCGCCAGGCGGCGAAATAAGGAGCGTATGCAGCAGCCTCCCGTTTTGCGCCACATACGGAAGCAATTTTTCTGCGCACCCCTTAACCTCATGCGCAATGCGGACATTGAAGCCCGTAATTGGATGAATTCCCTGAATCTGACCGTTTCGCACCTGTGCCTTGCCCGTCATTCCAATTCGGTGACCGCCTTCTACGGTGATATATCCGTTTTTGATTTCATTTTCAAAGGCATATAATGAGCTGCCGCTGATCAGCTCCAGACATTTCAGCACCATTTCCCAGCCGACACATAATGCGTGCTCCGGCGCCTGCAGCTTCTCTCCCTTGGGAGATACAAACCAGTTTTTTCCTGAAATGCTCACCGCCAGCGGCTTCCCTGCGCGGATCCTGATCTCCTGCACCCTCTCGCCTTCCTGCCTTAGCACCTGACTCACCGCTTCCGCAACCGGCAGGCAAAATAAACGTACAATATCTGTCATACAGCTTCCTCCTTTTGCATCCTGTTTACTCTGCGCTTGCTAACTAGTTCATACTATGTGGACAGGCGGGAGAATATGATAAAAAGAAAGAAGCCCCCAAAGTCATTCATGACATTCATGACTTTGAAGGCTTTCTTCTATTTATAAATTTGAAAATCCTCTATGTACCAGTCAGCGGCCTGTCGGATCCTGACCTCTTCCTCACGGGAGGTATGATCCCTGACGGCACACACCCTAAAGCCGGCTCTCTTAGCTGATAAAATTCCGGGCAGCACATCCTCAAAGACAACGCACTCTCCCGGTGCAAGCCTCAGCTTTTCTGCCGCCAGCAGATAGAGATCCGGCTCTTCCTTGCTGCGGCTGACCTGTGAAACATCTGTAAATACATCAAAATATTCATAGATGCCATTGGCCCTTAGTACGGCTTCTGAAAGCAGCCAGGGCGATAGGGTAGCCAGCGCAATCTTAACGCCCTGCTCTTTTAATTTTTTCAGATAAGCGGCGGCTCCTTTTTTACACGGTACCCGCTTCTGATACTCCTCCAGCGCCATGGCATCCCATTCGCGCATAATCTCTTCTGCTGTTTCTGTTAATCCATAGCGCTCTAGCGTATACTGAGCCGCTACGGCATAGGGCGCAGTTTTAACCGTTTGATGATAGATTTCATCCATGATAATGCCGCGGCGTTTTAAAAAAATCTCATCGATACGCCGCCAGACGCCCATAGAATCTACTAAAGTGCCGTCCTGATCAAAAATTGCACCTTGAAAGGAGGCATCTATTAATCCTGTATTCATTTTTTTCCTTTCTGCTGTCTTCATGAAAATAAAAAAGAAGGTATCCTGAGGATACCTTCTTTTCTGCCATTTTGCAATGGTCTTCGCTTAAAAATCTCGCTTTAGATCTGGAAACGGTTCTCGTTTTCATTCTCCTTGCGGTTCTCATTGCGATTTTCATTGCGGTTCTGGTTGTTCTGGCGGTTCTGGTTCTGATTCTGGTTGTTCTGACGGTTCTGATTTTGATTCTGATTGTTCTGACGGTTCTGATTCTCGTTCTCATTTCTGTTCTGATTACGATTCTTGTTCTGATTCTTTTCCATTATAGAAAGCCTCCTGTGTTGAAATCTCTGATCTGCTTTTGCAGATGGTAGTTACAGAGCTTAGTATAATGAAATTGATCTCAATCTATACTGGAAGATTCTTCCATATTTTTAAAGGCCACTGCCAGCATGAGCTTGATCCGGTTGAGCTGATTGACCTCAGAAGCACCCGGATCATAATCCACTGCTGCTATGTTAGCCATCGGATACCGCTTGCGAATAGGCTTGATCATGGATTTAGCCACAATATGATTGGGCAGGCAGGCAAATGGCTGCACGCAGACGATATTATTGATCCCATGATCCATAAGCTCTACCATTTCCGCTGTCAGCAACCAGCCCTCTCCTGTCTGGTTTCCGATTGACATAATTCCGTCTACATACTGTGCTTTATGCTCAATTGGATCTGGCGCTCCAAATCGTTTATACTGACTGAGCACCTTAACCGCATAATTACGATACCGCTCCAGTACGCCGATCACGATTTTATTGATCCATCGTTCGGATTTTTTAAATCCGAGATGCTCTACCTTGAAAAAGCTGTCAAAGGAGCAATACAAAAGAAAGTCCATCAGATCTGGCACAAAGACCTCCGCCCCCTCGTTTTCCAGCACCTTTACCAGCTCATTATTGCCGGTGGGATGATACTTAACCAGGATCTCTCCCACGATGCCGACACGCGGCTTCTTTTCGTCACGGATGGGGAGCTCTGCAAATTCCTTTACCATGCCCCTCACATTGCGGTGAAATTCGGGAAGGCTTCCATTTTGAACATTTCGCGCTGCGCGCGCATGCCATTTCTCATAAAGCGCATCGGCGCTGCCGGGTGTAACCTCGTATGGACGCTGGCGGTACAACAGACGCATGAGAACGTCGCCGTATACGATCGCTACCATGACGCGGTGCAGCAGCATGGGCGTGATCTTGAACCCGGGATGCTTCTCAATGCCGCTTGCGCTGAGGGCAATCACCGGGATCTGCCCCATGCCGGCATCCTGCAGCGCCTTTCGGATAAAGCCTACATAGTTAGAGGCGCGGCAGCCGCCGCCCGTCTGCGTAATGGCGAGCGCTACCTTATTCACATCATATTTGCCGCTTTTGAGAGCAGCCATCATCTGCCCGGCTACCAAAATCGTGGGGTAGCAGGCGTCATTATTGATATACTTCAGGCCTTCCTCGACAGCCTGATGATCGACTGTGGGCAGGATCTCTACCCGGTAACCTGATTTTTCAAAGGCATGCTTTAACAGCCGGAAGTGAATGGGTGCCATCTGCGGCACCAAGATGGTGTAATCCCGCTTCATCTCTTCCGTAAACATCACTTTGTCAAATGCATAGGGCTGCGGGGCCGGGCACACCGGCTGACCGCCGTTTTTGCGCTCCTTCTCTTCCACAGAGGCCTTCAGGGACCGCAGGCGGATGCGGATCGCACCCAGATTGCTGCCCTCGTCAATCTTAATCAGCGTATAGCTTTTATCATGACTATGTAAAATTTCCATAACCTGATCGGCTGTTACGGCGTCGACGCCGCAGCCAAAGGAAACCAGCTGCACCAGCTCCAGATCCGGCTGACTGCCCACGAACTCGGCCGCATCATAGAGCCGGGAATGATAGCTCCACTGATCCAGCACACGGAGCGGCCGTTTCAGCTGCGAAAGGTGAGCTACGCTGTCCTCCGAGAGCACGGCCATCCCAAGCTCTGTAATGATCTTCTCTAGGCCGTGATTGATCTCCGGGTCCACATGGTACGGACGCCCTGCCAGCACAATACCGTGCATTCCTTTTTCGCGCATCACCTTCAGGATCTCCTCGCCCTTGGCCTGTACCTCTCTGCGGTAGGCCTCCAGCTCGGCATACGCCGCATCGACCGCCTGATCCACTTTGTCCCTGCTGATCAGAAATTTTGCTGATAACGCCTGATAAAGCTCCTGCTTCATGCTGACGCTGTCGTTTAAATTCAGGAATGGATTCATAAATGTGATGCCGCTCTCCTCCAACGCCTCCACATTATTTTTAATGGTTTCGGGATAAGAAGTCACGATCGGACAGTTATAATGATTATCCGTTCCCTCCTTCAGCACTCTCTCATAGGGAATGCAGGGATAGAAGATGAACGGCGTTTTTTGCTTAACGAGCTGCATGATATGGCCATGCACCAGCTTGGCCGGATAGCATACGGATTCTGAGGGAATGGTTTCCATGCCGGCTTCAAAGGTCTGCTTGGTCGTGCGCGGCGTTAGGCGGACTGAGAAGCCAAGCTGCGTAAAAAATGTAAACCAAAACGGATAGTTTTCGTATTGATTTAAGGCTCTCGGAATCCCGACCACGCCCATGGGCGCTTCTGTCTCCGGCAGTGGTTTATAATGAGCAAACAAACGAGAATATTTGAATTTATAGATATTGAGATTTTTTTCTGTATCACTCTGCGGCAGTCCTACCCCTCGCTCGCAGCGGTTTCCGGACACCAGCCGGTCGCCGTTAAATACGTTGATGGTGAGCAGGCAGTTATTGGCGCAGCGTCCGCAGCGCTGCTGCGAGGTCTCATACTGAAAAGCGGCCAGCTCCTGAGGTCCCAGCACCTGACTGCGGTGCCCCCGCCCTAATCTTTCCTTTGCAATCAGCGCAGCGCCGTATGCGCCCATAATGCCGGCAATATCAGGACGCACTACCTGCTTACCGGTGATCTTTTCAAAGGCCATCAGCACGGCATCATTGTAAAAGGTTCCGCCCTGCACGATGACCTTTTCTCCCATGGTATTATAATCACGAATTTTAATCACCTTCTGCAGCGCATTTTTGATGACCGAATAGGAAAGTCCGGCCGAGATATCGCCCACGGAGGCGCCCTCTTTCTGCGCCTGTTTTACGCGGCTATTCATAAATACTGTGCAGCGGGAGCCCAGATCCACCGGCTCCTTGGCATCAATCGCTTCTTTCGCAAATTCTTCAATGGGCATTTTCAGAGAATGCGCGAAATTCTCTAAAAAGGAACCACATCCGGAGGAGCAGGCCTCGTTAAGCAGAATATCCTGAATCACTCCGTCTTGAATGCGGATACATTTCATATCCTGCCCGCCGATGTCCAAAATAAACTCCACACCCGGAAGAAAATACTCGGCGGCCTTATAATGAGCCATGGTTTCAATCTCTCCGATATCCACATGATACGCGGTTTCGAGCAGCTTCTCTCCATAGCCAGTTGATACGGAGCCTGCAATGTATGCCTTTTCCGGAAGCTTTTGATAAATATCCGCTAAAATCTCACGCGTTTTCTCTATAGGACTGCCTTCATTGCTGCCATAAAAAGTATATAGAAGCTGGCATTCATCATCCATCAATACTGCTTTCGTTGTGGTAGAGCCTGCATCAATTCCCAGATATACCGGCCCCTCATAGCCGGTCAGCTCTGCCCTTTTTACTTGATCACGGCCATGCCGCTCCTGAAAGGCCTGATACTCCTCTTGATCTTTGAACAGAGGCTCTAGTCTCTGAATTTCCTTGGTGATAACCCCCTGCAGCTTTTGCGCAGCCTGATAGATGTCATCAAAGCTCCGGACTTCGCCATCTTCCGCCGTATAGGCGGCCCCCATGGCCACAAAAAGCTGGGAGTTTTCGGGCACAATCGTCTGCTCCGGCGTGAGATGCAGCGTTTCTACAAACCGCCGGCGCAGCTGCGGCAGGAAAAACAGCGGTCCGCCTAAAAAGGCTACGTTTCCGCGAATCGGCTTGCCGCAGGCAAGGCCGGCGATGGTCTGATTGACGACGGCCTGAAAAATGGAGGCGGCAATATCCTCTTTGGGCGCTCCTTCGTTGATCAGCGGCTGGATGTCTGTTTTGGCAAATACGCCGCAGCGCGCGGCAATGGGATAGAGCGTTGTAGAATGCTCAGCCAGTGCATTGAGCCCGGCTGCATCCGTCATCAGAAGACCTGCCATCTGGTCGATAAAAGCGCCTGTTCCGCCAGCACAGGTGCCGTTCATTCTTTGCTCGATGGATCCGTCAAAATATGTAATTTTAGCGTCTTCTCCGCCTAGCTCAATGACCACATCCGTCTGTGGAATCAGCATTTCTACGGTTTTGGTGGAGGCGATCACCTCCTGTACAAACGGAATGCTTAACCACTTGGCTACGGAGAGCCCTCCGGAACCGGTCACATGTATTTTAACCTGTTGCCCTTTGAGCGCATGCTCATGCGCTCTGGCAATTACTTCTGCAATCGTTTCTTTAATGTTGGCAAAATGACGCTGATATTCTTGATAAACCAAGTAGTCATTTTCATCCAAAACAGCAATCTTAACTGTCGTAGACCCTATGTCCAGTCCAACCCGATAGACCATCTGAGACCTTCCTTTCTCTTTATACCATGACGATACTGGAGTTTGGCGCTTTGCGTCAAACTCGTAAGGCGGCTCAGGGACTTGAGTAGCCTAAAACTGCCTTGCCGCCTTTAACCAAAAGTTCAGCTCATTCTTCGCTGAACTTGGCAAGAAATCCCTACGGGATTCTTGCGGTCGTCCTATATCTTCATTTTACTATGTTGCTTTTGCAATCTATATCATAGCAATGCTTTCCTATTTAATTACATATTCATATATTTTAAGTCTCATAAAACGCTTTGTCAATCGGTAATATTTGGCTGAAATGTAAAAAATGTATGAATAAAGCCGCGCTAGTATCTTTTATTGCTGCTTTCCAATATACATCATATGGGAGCTGTAGCAAAAATATTGCGGATTCTCACACAGGCGAAGCGATAGATTTAAATATAAATTTCTAACCTCTTCGCTTTCCTGCTCAAGCATCGAAAGTCTTGTACCGGTGATCCCCTCCTGACCAAACAATGCCTGTTTCTGAAATCCCAGCTCTTCAAAAAAGGGCTCAATCTCACAATTATTGATAAAGGTAGCCTCTGTAAAGGCCGTCCCTGACCATGTCTCATCTGCCTCCATGCGGTCAAACAGGTCCATAGCCGGCTCATGGATCAGCTCCTCTGGGCATTCGTCTAAATAATAATTGAGGCCGGCTGCAATTGAAATAAACGACGCAAAGAGAGAGCCGCCTTTTTTTAAATGCTTTTTCGCCTCTTGCACGCACCGGGCCCGGTCTTCTCTGGCAAAAAGATGATATAAGGGGCCCATAAGCAGTACATTATCAAATTCTCCCAGCTTTAAGCTGCTTAAATCTCTTGCATCGCATTGATAGGCCTTAATTGTCACGCCATGCTCCTGTGCTTTTTTCTTAGCCAGCGCTACATTGCCGCTGCTTAGATCCACTAGCGTCACATCATATCCCTGCTGCGCAAGATAGATGCTATAGCGTCCCGGACCGCCTCCGATATCCAGCACGCTTCCTTTTTGAAGATAGGGCTGCATTTTATGCTTCGTGATCTCAAACTCAAAATGAAAGCCCTCCAGCCTCTCCCATTCTTTTTCCGGCGCTGCATCATAGTTTGCCTTTACAATACTGGATTCATCATCGTTTTTATCATAGTGAATCTGATATTTCATCGGAGTAAACCGAATGCCATCTATCTCCTGCTCCTCCGATACTGCCTGAAAGCCAAGATGCAGATAAAATCCCTTTCCATAAGGAGAGGCATTCAGCGTAATTTCTTCCGGTGCTGTCTGCTCTTTGGCAAGCTCCTGCAGTACATACTGAAAAAGAGCCTTTCCAATGCCTTGGCTTTGATACTCCTTTTTCACAAAGGCTAAGTTGATATGCGTTTTTCCTTCGCGCATGCCCATGACGCCAACGATCTGTTCCTGATCAAATGCTCCATACAAGGGGCATATGCCCTTTTGATAGTTCTGAATGAGGTTCTCATTTTCAATGATGTCCCGCTTAAAGGCGGCGACCCCCTCCGGCTTATACTCTGGCGCTTCAAACTGCATAAATACCTCTAATACTAAAGCCAGGGCTGCTTTGACCTCATATGAATTCACTTTTCTAATCGTATACATGCTGCTTTCCTCCACAAATTTTAGATAGTATAGCACTGATTTCCCTGTATAGCAAATCCTTTAAAGTATAATAGCAAGAAAGGAGGTGGGAGGGGGACTGTCGAGCGCTGCAAAGGAGATGGACACCGTGGAACGAAGGGGACGAACTGCTAGCGGATGCTGTAAAATCCTTCCTTTGCTGCGCTTCACTTTATCTTTTTTTGAATTTGACTGAATTTTTTCCTCCAGTAACCTATTCGTCCTCTGCCATGGCTGACAATTTTCAGCCATAGATTATTGTTCTTTTTTTATAGCTGAGTTTTTTCCACCATATTTTGTTTTTCCGCCAAGCTCGGTGGAATTTTTTCAGCTATTTTCGATTTTTTTCGATTTGCAGCTGAAGCCCTGGCCCACTTCTTCCTATGACTTCAGATTAACTTTTTATGAACAATCTTGAAAAAGAATCCCACTATGGTATAATAAGCGCAGCTAGATATATTTTGGCTATTCAAGCATTTGTGCTGCGCTATGAGTTTGACGCAAAGCGTCAAACTCCGATATCGTCTTTGTATAATAAGCGCAGCTAGATATATTTTGGCTATTCAAGCATTTGTGCTGCGCTATGAGTTTGGCGTAAAACGCCAAACTCCGGTTTCGTCATGGTATAATAAAGGCGGCAAGGCAATTTAGGCTATTCAAGCCCCTGAGCCGCCTTGCGAGTTTGCTGCTTTGCAGCAAACTCCGGTTTCGTCTTTCCAAGTTCAGCGAGGGACGAGCTGAACTTTTGATATACGACAGACTAAAAAACTGTAAGAAAGGATTTCTATGAAAGCATTTTCTGTACCAGAAATCAAGCCCTTCATGGCCGGGCTGCTGCAGGGGCCGCTTTTTTATGGCTGGCAGCTGCGAAGCGCTGAACTCGGCCTGATCAGCCGCATTCAAATCGATGGCAATCTCAACGCAGACTACTGGACGGAAGAAGAGAAACAAAAGCATCCTTCTCCTTATTTGCTCTGGGACGAAATTCAGCCCAAAATCCGGGCCCTCATCCAAGGCGGGCATACCCCCAGCTATATGAACATTACGCTGGCCATCTCCCCCGCCCGCGTACCCGATATTGCCCGCGACTTCATCGAAGCCTTTCTGCTCAACATTCGCTTTGACACGGCCACTCATCCAGAGCTGACAGCCGCTCCTAATAAAGCCCAATCCAGCGGTACACTCATGCTTGTCACCGGCCTGGCCGCCAAATCCTTCACCATGGACAAAACGCCCGAGCGCCTGTGGGACGAAAAAATCCCTACGTACTTCAAAGCGCACGGCGTTATGCTATTATAAATATTTATTCAACTACACATCCGCGCAGTATGCGCAGAACGGAGGATCATATGTCTTTAGAAGAAAAAGGAACTCTTTCCATCAACAGTGAAAATCTATTCCCCATTATTAAAAAATGGCTCTATTCCGATCAGGATATTTTTATCCGCGAGCTCGTCTCCAATGCTGTCGACGCCATTCAAAAGTTTAAGCATCTTGCCTCCCTCGGTGAAGCCGTCACTGACGGTGCTGCCTATGAGGTTCACATCCACCTTGACCCCGAGCAGAAAACCATCACGATCTCCGATAACGGAATCGGTATGACTGCGGACGAAGTCAAAAAGTACATTAACCAGATCGCTTTTTCCGGCGCAGCCGAGTTTATGGAAAAATACAAAGACAGCTCCGAGGATCCCATCATCGGCCACTTCGGCCTTGGCTTCTATTCCGCCTTCATGGTCTCCTCGCTGGTCGAAATCCAGACGCTCTCCTATCAGGAAGGCGCCGAAGCCGTATGCTGGACCTGCGACGGCGGCTCCACCTTCGAAATGACAGCCGGCAGCCGCACGGCCCGCGGCACCGATATCATCCTGCATGTCAACGAAGACGGCGAAAAATATCTGCAAAAGTACGAGATGCAGACCATTGCCGGCAAATACTGCTCTTTCATGGCTGTTCCTGTATATTTGACCTCTGCAGAAGACAACAGCAAAGCCGATGATACCGGCAAAGCCGAAAAGCAAGGCGAGGCTTCCTCCTCTGACGATGCGGCTCAGGAAGCGCCAAAGCCCATCAATGAGACATCTCCGCTGTGGCTCAAGAATCCCAAAGACTGTACGGATGACGAATATAAAGACTTCTACCGCAAGGTATTCATGGACTTTAAGGAGCCCCTCTTCTGGATCCATCTGAACATGGATTATCCCTTCAATTTAAAAGGAATTTTATATTTTCCCAAGCTGGGCAATGAATTTGAATCGGCCGAGGGGCAGGTGAAGCTATACTGCAATCAGGTATTCGTGGCGGATAATGTGAAGGAGATCATCCCTGAATTTTTGCTTTTATTAAAGGGCGCTATTGACTGCCCCGATATTCCGCTGAATGTCTCCCGAAGCTTCCTGCAAAACGACGGTTATGTGCGCAAGATCTCCGAGTATATCACCAAGAAGGTTGCTGACAAGCTGTGCCAGCTTTACACAAAGGATCGTGAAAATTACGAAAAATACTGGTCAGATATCCATCCTTTTATCAAATACGGATGCCTGCGCAATGAAAAGTTTTATGACCGCGTAAAGGACAGCATTATTTACCGCTCGATCAACGAAAATAAATATATCACACTGAGCGAATATCTGGAAGCGGCCAAGGAAAAGCATGAAAACAAGGTATTTTACACCACGGATGCCCGCCAGCAGGCGCAGTATCTGCAGCTTCTGAAGGCGCAGGAGATGGACGCTGTTGAACTGGGCACGGCCATCGATTCTCCCTTTATTTCTCTATTAGAATCTAAAAATCAGGATTTGCATTTCCTGCGCGTAGATGCTGATCTAAACGAGGTTTTAAAGGATAAAGATACTGCCGTCGCCGAAAAAGATCAGGAAGCCGCTGAGAAACTATTTCGCGAGCTACTGGGGGCAGATCAGCTTAAGATCCGCCTCGAAAGCCTGCGCGATGAAAAGGTATCCGCCATCATCGAAATGACAGAGGAAGCACGCCGCATGCAGGAAATGATGAAAATGTACGGCGCTATGGGCCTGGGCGCCATGCCGGCGCAGGCTGATGAAACACTTGTGCTCAATATGCATAATGCTTTAGTCGCCTATATCTTAGATCATCCTAAAGAAGAAAAGGCAGCTGCACTGGCGCATCAGATCTATGATCTGGCCAGACTCAGCCATGCGCCGCTATCGGCAGAAGCACTCACGGCCTTTTTAACCCGCTCTCAGGAGCTTTTGCAGGATCTTATCTAAATCAGAAGGGTAATGTGAAAATATGAAGAAAAAATCCAAGCTCGCCCTGGCCCCCCTCGCGCTGGGCTCTGCGGCAACCTTTATCGGCGGACTCTTTTTCTACCGCAATTTCATCCGGCGCGCTCAGCCCTCCGCTCTGCGCCCTGAGCTGCAGGCTGCGGCTGATCAGCTTTGCTCCCAATATACCGAAGAGAGTTGGGGCTTCACCTCCTTTGACGGCTTGCAGCTAAAGGCCCATTTCTTTTCCGGCCAGCCGGAAAGCCATCGGTACGCTTTGCTCGTTCACGGCTATCATGATACGGCCTACCGTATGGCCGCTCATGCGCTTCATTTTCTTGAGAAAGGATACCATGTTCTCATGCCCGATCTGCGCGGTCATGGCCTGAGCGAAGGTTCCTATGTCGGCTTTGGATATCATGATCATTATGATATTTTAGGCTATATTGATCTCATTCGTGAACATGACCCGCAGGCACAGATTTTACTGCTGGGCATTTCTATGGGCGCTGCAACCGTCATGCTCGCCTCTGGTGAATTTTTGCCGGACAATGTCAAATGCATCATCGAGGATTGCGGATATACCTCCGCCTGGGAGCAGTGCCGCCATAACATGCGCACCCTTTATCATCTGCCGGCCTTCCCGGTACTAACTCTGACCAATCTTATGGTCAAATGCAAACATCACTACTCTTTCAAAGAAGCCGCTCCCATCAAGGCTGTTGCCAAAGCAACCGTCCCCATGCTGTTTATCCATGGAGCCAAGGATGATTTCGTTCCCTTCTCCATGCAGCAGCAGCTGTATGATGCCTGCAGCAGCACGGAAAAAGAGCTGCTGGTCATCGAGGGCGCCGTGCATGCAAATTCCAACGAGGTCGCCCCTGCCCTCTATTGGCACACCGTTGATATGTTTATTGAAAAATATCTTTGACGCATCTGAAACAAAAGGCTGTAAAAGCAGATCATCTGTCTGCTTTTACAGCCTCTTTTTATGCAAGTCCTAATGCCTGCACGAGAAATGGAATCAGATCTTTTTCTCGCTTTTTCACATATTCTTGTTTATTACGCAGTGAAATGGAGTCCAGCGGCCACCCTGCGCGGCGCGGGGCAATTTCATGGTCAAGCAGATAAAACGAAGTAGTTTTTCGTTTTTCCTCTCTTGACTCCATATAAGAATCAATTTTTCCTTTATGATATACGGCATAGCCGTTCAAATAATAGGCAAGCATCTTCCCGCCCAAGCTTCTGGATAGTTCAGTATAATAAGCCACCATACTGTCGTCATCCAGCCGCGGCCGTCCCATCGGCGTGCGTACATGCAGTCCTGGCTGCCTCGCATCCTCTATCGGAAATGCATCCAAATATAATCCAGAATCATTGCAGATTACTGTTTCAAAAAACTTTCCGTAATATTTTGCCTTAATGACTGCATTTTCCTCCGGCGTTTTGCCGCCTTCCTCCGGCTCTGAGGTAATATTCAGATCCGTCAGCGATAAAACCGTAACCGGATAGGCAGCGAGCAGCTTCGTATAGTACTCAATCTTTGACGGATTGGTACTGCCCATCAAAACCTTCATGCGGTTTCACCCCACATCGCCCGCACACAATTGGCCGCTTCAAAATCCTTTGTGCCCATGCCATAGCCGATTTTATGCACCTTCATCACCGGCATTCCGGTAAATTCTGAAACAAAATGCTTAAGTAGTGCGGCTCCTGTCGGCGTACAAAGCTCGCCTCTCACCGCTCCGCCATAGATCGGCACATCTCTCAAAATATAAGCAGTTGCCGGCGCCGGCACCGGCAGGATGCCATGTGCACAGCGCACCTGTCCAGCTCCTACATGCACAGGAGAGGCGGCAATGCGCTGCGGCGAAAGCTCATGCATCAAAAGACATACCGCCGTGACATCAGCAATCGCATCCATCGTCCCTACCTCGTGAAAATGAATCTCGCTCACCGGCCGGCCATGCGCATGGCTCTCCGCCTCTGCAATCAGTCCATAAACTGCCAGCACATCCTCCCGCACCGTTTCCGGCAGATCCAGATGAGAAATAATATGTTCGATTTCATGCATACCCGCATGATGATGCGCATGGTCATGATGGTGATCGTGATCATGATGATGTTCATGATGGTGCTCATGTTCCGCTACATCCTCACTCTTCTCCTCGGCTTCTCCCACCATCACCTTGATATGTGTGCCCATAATGCCGCATTTAGCTGTCTGCTCCTTGCTGATTTTCACTCCGGGAATCCCCAGCGCATTTAGCTTTGTTAAAAACGCCTCCGGATCCGGCAGCAGCTCTAAGAGCGCTGCTGCCAGCATATCGCCGGCGGCTCCCATATTGCATTCTAAATATAAGGTCTTCATCTGTACTCCTTTCTGTATTTCATCATTTTTTTATTATATCAATCCCCTGCCTTGCTGTCAAATTCTAAACAAAAGGCCATGAAGCATCTATTGGATTGCTCATGACCTTTTATCTGATTATTCTTCCATCTGCCTGCCCAAAAATCCGGCAGCAACCATGACCAGCTTTTTATCACTTTCTGCCATAGGATGCTCTCCCAGCATCGCTACAGCTCCGATCGGATTTCCTTCGCTGATAATCGGCATAATCACCTGACTGGCGTATTGATCCCCTTCCTCTGTAATCGGAATATATCCTTTTTCACCGCTCTGCGCCAAATGCAGCTCCCGCTGCTGCATAACCTTTTCCAGCTCATTGCTGATATCCTTATCCTGCAGCTTTTTCTTTCCCTGTCCGGATGCGGCCACCACCATATCCTTGTCAGAAATGCAAACGGTATATCCGCTGGACTGTGCCAGCGACTCCGCATAATGCTTAGCAAAGCCGCCCATATCGCCGATCGGCGAATACTTTTTTAAAATAATCTGACCATTTCGGTCCGTAAAAATTTCCAAAGGCTCGCCTTCCCGCACTCTCATTGTTTTACGAATTTCCTTCGGGATGACAATTCTGCCTAGATCATCAATTTTTCTCACGACTCCCGTCGCTTTCATACGCTACTTCCTCCATTTACAGATTTCATAAAAAATTTGTGCATCTCACCTGGCTAGTATTTGTGATATTGCTAAAAATATGCAATTAAAACGCCTTCTTCTATAAAATGGGATTTTCAGCTCTTGCCTTCAGCCGCTCCCAGCGCCGATCTACCTCCTGCTGAATGCTGCCAACTACCGCTTCATATTCAGCCTTTTTCAGATGCTGCGTACGCCCCATCATGCTCAGAAAATCAAGCACGGGCCGCTTCTTTCCCTTTTCCTCAGGATCATAGCTGAGCTTCGTACATCCGTTTTCGATTTCATACAAGGGGAAATAGCAGCAATCCACTGCGGCCTCAATCACACTTCGTTCTTTGTTAGGCTTATCATTCCAGTTAAGAGGGCATGCCGAAAGTGCTTTCATATAGACTACGCCCTGCTCATTCGCATATTTTTGCGCCTTCGCTGCTTTTCTGATAAAATCAACAGGATTGGATTCTGCTACGGTGGCTACATAGGGAATATTCGCGGCGGCCATAATCTGCGGCATATCCTTGTGGAAGAATTGTTTGCCGTACTGCATCTTTCCCACATGGGAGGTAGCGCTCCGGGCGCCCTTTGGCGTCGAATAGGAGAGCTGGTAGCCCGTGTTCATATAGCCTCCGTTATCATATTCAAACAGGATCAGGTTACTGCCCCGCAGCGCTGTGCCGAGCGCGGAGCCCATGCCGATGTCCATGCCGCCATCGCCGCTGACCATAATAAACGTAAGCTTACCTTCCGGCAGCTCGCCGCGCTTTTGGCGCTGGTGATACATCTCAACTAGGCCGGACAGGGTAGCGGCTCCGTTTTGAAAGAGATTGTGCACATAGGGCACCTTAAAGGCCGTTTGCGGATAGGGTGTTGTGACGACCATGCCGCAGCCTGTTTGAAAAAGCAGTACGACATTACCTTCTATGCCCCGCAGCAAAAGGTTCACATTCACAGGAATGCCGCAGCCGGGGCAAGCACCGTGACCGGGTGCAAGGCGTTTGGGCATGCGCGTGGTCTCGTTTAGCTGCCCGCCCTTTACCTGAAAATGCCCAGAATCCTGGATGACCTGAACTGCGTTGATTGAGGCATTTTCCTCTGTTACTGGATTAAAATAAGGCTTCTTCTCTCCCTCCTGACCGGGCTGCACATGCAGATAGTCAAATGCGGGAGCCCCCGGCTCCTCTGCCAGCTGAAACAGCGCCTCTGCATCGTGGACAAAAAAATCCTGTCCCCCCAGCCCATATACGCGGCTGAGGATTCTTGTATTGATGGCGCTGCTCTGCAGCGCTGCCTTCACCTCCAGCGAGAGATTGCCTCCTCCCGCGCCATAGCTGTCCTGCCTGTCTCCTATGATGATTGTCTTTGCTGTTTTGCATACCGCGGCTAAACCCGCTGCAGGAAATGGCCTGAGCTGGCGCAGCGTAACAGCGCCTGCCTTTTTTCCCTGTTTTCGCAGCCGGTCAACGGCTTCCTTTGCCGTTTCATAGCTGGAGCCTAGTAGGATGAGAAGCGTGTCTGCCTCCTCTGCCCGATAGGCCTCTACCTCATGATATGCCCTGCCTGTCAGCTCCTCATACTCCTGAAAGACCCTCTCCGTCACTGTTTTGGCCTCTTCCATCGCTAAATGCAGCTGATATTTATTGTTTCCCAGATCCGGCTCATTCATATAGGATCCAATCGAAACGGGATGCTCGGGATCCAGCGCCGTATAGGCTGCTTCGTACTTTCCCAGAAAATGCTGCACCTCTTCATCGCTTTCCCATATTTCGCAGCGCCGTTTTTGATGAGAAGTAAAAAATCCATCGAACGCTACAATGACCGGCAGCTTAACCGCTTCCGCAATTTTTAGGCCGCAGAGATTAAAATCATAAACCGCCTGCGGCGAGCCGGCAAATAAAATGATCCAGCCGCAGCTTAGCGTATACATAATATCGCTGTGATCTCCCTTGATGTCCAGAGGGCCGGATACTGTGCGGCAGGCTACATTGAGCACCATAGGAAACCGCGTGCCGGATTGGACGGGCAGCTGCTCCAGTGCATATAAAAGACCATTGGCACTGGTTGCATTAAATACGCGTCCTCCCCCTGCTGATGCTCCGTAGCAGATACCGGCTGCACTATGCTCTCCCTCAGCCGGCATCAGCGATATATCGTGAAGTCCTTCTGCCTTTAAAACGTCTAGTTGCTCAGCGATTTGCGTCGATGGCGTAATGGGATAGTATCCCATCACATGGTAATTGATCTGTTTTGCCGCGTAAGCAGCTAATTCGTTTCCGCTCTCAAATACAGCCCTTTGTTTGATTTTCATCACTCTATGCCTCCTTCTGCATCAACCGGCTTTTCTTTTAGATAGGCCTCACTGGTAATCCATGAGTTTGCTCCCACACAATTAAAATCGATATGCTCTGCAATCAAATCCTGATTGCGGACAAAATGCGGAAGCTGCGGATAGTTTCGCTCCTCCTCTGCCGTTAGCGCTTCCGTTGGGCATACGGCAACGCAGCGCAGACATCCCTTGCAGTGATGATAATCCAGACCTCCGTTGATCATTCGCTGCTTGCCCTTATATTCTCCCTCATGAAATTGAAATACCATATCCGGGCAGGTACTGTCGCACAGGGCGCAGTGGATGCATCGCTCTGGATGGAACAGGGGAATATAGCCCTCACGGCTGGCTGAGACATCATTGCTGACCGTACTGCCGATCCGGGGATTGACTCCTCCAATCGGTGCTGTACGATAGCCCCAAGACAGCCTTTTCTCCTCTTTTTCCGCCTGCGGCGGGACGTTTAGCTTTATGGGCTCTGACATCTGCTCGTAACCTGCCCTGACGCCTGCCAGATTATTTTCTAATAAATGGGGATATTTCTTTCCCATTGTCTCTTGAATTAGCTGCAAAACTGGTTCTAGCGGAATGAAGCCGGAGGCCTTCACGAGTGCGCCGAGCATGACCATGTTCAGCCTGCTTTTATGATCCAGCGCCGCCTTTTGCGCATCGATGCAGTATAGTAGCCCCTGCGAAATTCTCAGCTTTTCTTGCGCCTCCTGCGGGCTCTTGGGTGTATTGAGCACAATATGAGTTTCTTCGGTTATGCCGGACAGGGCCGAGCTTTTTTCAAGCATTGCTTCGTGAAAGAGCCCCAAAAGCTGCGGCGTCTCTACCGGGCTGTTAATCCGCAGCTCCTGATCTGCTTTGCACCAGCGGATATAAGCCTTGACCGGCGAACCGCGCTTTTCTGATCCGTAGCTGGCAAAGCTGGCGGCATTTAGGCCCAGATACATCGCGCCCAGCTCTCCCAGCAGCTTTCCGCACAGATTGGCGCCCATACCGCCCACGCTTTCTAAGCGTATTTCGTAATATCCTGCTTCGTTTGTGATTGGCAGCTCTTGATTTTTCATAGTTTCCTCCCTTTTACTCTCTATCGTCAACTATGCTTAGCCTGCCGCAAAATCTGGGAAAATATACAAAAAACAGAGCCAAGACACTGATTTAGGTCTTGGCTCTCGCTCTGTCTGTATTCTTAAAATCAATCTAAATTATAACATCTTTACCGCATAGCAGCATTCAAATACGGCGCCGCCTTCCAGCTTTTGGATCCCGTCCTTTTCCGGCAGCTCTCCCGCAAAATCCTCATAATCGGCTAATCCATACCATGGCTCGATACAGGCATAGGGCGATCCCGGCTTATTCATTGACCATATCCCCACATAGGGAAAGCCGCTCAGATCCATCTCGACGCCGCGCCCTGTTTCCGGATTTTGAATCCTCAGCTTATGAAAGGCAAAATCATGAAATACCAGCGCATCATCCTTGAAAATCCCCTCGTATAGGTGAAGATCCTCTCCTTTTTTAATGTATTCCTTTTCTACTTCACGGCGGAACTGCCCGTTTTCACTCAGCAGCACCCGGTCCAGGCTTTCCTTTACATCAAAGCTGACTACCTGCTTTTCAATCGGGCCGTCATAAAAGAAGCCCGGATGTCCGCCGATTGAAAAATACAGCGCATGTTCTGCCGGATTTTCTACCCGGAAGGTTGTGATGATTTGCTCTGCCTCCAGCGTATAAATCACTGACAACACAAAATCAAAAGGATAGGCCTTTTTCGTTTCCTCCGAGGCCTTCAGACGAAAAACAACCTGTGTCTTAGTCTGATCGGCTATCTCAAAGACCGACTGCCGGCAGAAACCATGCTGTCCTATCTCATAGGTCTTTCCCTGATAGCGGTATTGATAATTTTTGCAGCGGCCAACCACCGGAAACAGGATGGGTGCCTGTCCCTTCCAGATCGCTGGGTCGCCGTTCCAAAGACATTCGCGCCGGTGCTCCTTATCATAGATTCTGGTCAGCTCGGCTCCTTCTTCTTTGGCTGTCACAATAAACCTTTCGTTTTCTAATGTAACCATACAACCTCTCTCCTCTATCGTTTTTTATCAGTATACTCTGGATGAGCGCTCCTGCCAAGTCTTAATTGACAAATTTTCTCTCCTGCGCTTATCTAGGATAGGGCTTGACCCTGCCTCTATTTACTGCTACAATGAAATCTGCTTATAGTACTATTGGATTTAAGCGCTTTCGCGCTCCAGAAAAGAGGTATTTATGAAAAAAAGTATTAAGATGAGTTTACTCGTCGTTTTGATTTTAATCATTGCTTGCACTGTGGTTGTGCTGTGGAGTCCTTGGAAGAAGCAGCAAAGCGCTTCTTCTCAGTCTTCGCTTGTCTCTTCCTCCTATTCAGCTCCCTTATCCTCTGCTCCCGAAAGTCTTTCCTCTTCGGAAAGCTCTGCTTTGCCGGAGTCTTCTGCAGCTGACTCCGATTCTTCTTTGGCCTCTGGACTTAATCCTGAGGATCAGCCGGATTCGCCGGATCTCAATTTTAAACCTTCCGGCGTATCTTATGATGATATTATGATCAATGTCCTCACCTGCCTCCTGTCACGCGATATGTCTTCCTTTGCCTCCTACGTAGGCAGTCAGGGGCTGCGCCTCTCTCCCACCGGCAGCATGACAGAGCAAGATATAGTCCTGTCTGCCGACGAGGTCGCCGAGTTTTTCCAGCTTGACAGCAAAATCTATGGGACATACCCCGGCAGCGGAGAGACCATCCGCTGCACGCCGGAGGAATATTATACCCGTTATCTCGCCCCCTCTGATTTTAACTTCTCAGCTGCGACTACGGCTTATAATGATGCGGCTGATTTAGAGACGGCTGCTGGCTTTGTCAGCAATCCTAAAACTGTCAGCTATGAGTATTCTCCCAGTGCTATGGAATGGATGCGGCTGATCATGGTATATGCAAACGACGGAGATCGGGGCGATGTGCTCTGCGGCATTGTCTATCGCGATCTAACAACGGATTGATTGATCAAGGCTTCAGCGCTGAAACGAAGCTGCTGTGCTTTCGAAACTGCTTTGTCTTTGAAGCTGCTTTGCTTTCGAAGCTGCTTTGCTTTCCGCCAGTGTTGGCGGAACTAAACTAAATGGCGGAAGGATTCCAGTCATGTCCAGAGTTTGGACAAAAAAATGGCGGAAATCCTTCCGCCATTTACTATTTCAAGATACTTGCTGACAGAAAATCTCAGCGATATGATAGGCGCTACGCCATGCATAGCTGAAAAAGTTCAGCTATTTCGTCCATTTCCGCCATGGGCGGAGGAACCAACATGGTAAAACATGATAAAACAAAACAACACAGCAAACCAACATGGCAAACCGCACAGCTGAAAATACGACGAGAAAACAAGAAAGAAAAACAGAGGACTCTCACTCTGTCAGCATACTCTCCAGCTCTCTTCGAATTTCCTGAATAAATTCCTCAGAGCTGACTGATCGCAGGGAGGCTCCTTCTTCAGGGCTGGCAAGAGCAATTAAATCCTTGGTCATGATGCCTTGACCTAGTACCTGCATGCAGGCCTTTTCCAGCGCGTCTGCAAATCCCATCAGCTCCGGCAGACTGTCGAGCTCTCCTCTTTTTTTCAGAGCTCCTGTCCAAGCATAGATCGTCGCGATCGGATTGGTTGAGGTCTTTTCTCCTTTTAAATACCGATAATAATGCCGCGTCACCGTGCCGTGCGCCGCTT
This sequence comes from Lachnospiraceae bacterium, assembly GCA_022794035.1. NCBI lineage: Bacteria > Bacillati > Bacillota > Clostridia > Lachnospirales > Lachnospiraceae > Lachnospiraceae bacterium. Next base: position 137,181 of record JAAWDX010000012.1, read on the forward strand.
CGTATTCATATACGCCGTCCGGGCTTACCAGCACCGAGGTCATCATCGCCAGCGAGCCAAACGCCGTAGAGACCATATCGCTCATCACATCGCCGTCATAATTTTTGCAGGCCCAGATGAATCCGCCCTCCGAGCGAATGACCCGCGCGACTGCATCATCGATCAGCGTATAAAAATATTCAATCCCGGCAGCCTCAAACCGCTCTTTATACTCTTCAAATACAGCCGCCATAATTTCTTTGAAAGCGCCGTCATAGGTCTTAGAAATCGTATCTTTAGAGGCAAACCATACATCCTGCTTTACATCCAGCGCATATTGGAAGCAGGCATGGGCAAACGCGCGGATAGAGGCCTCTTTATTATGCATTGCCTGAAAGACTCCCGGCCCCTCCAGCGTCTGTACTGTCTCACGCTGCACCCGTCCGCTCTCTCCAGTAAAGACCAGCTCACAGGTGCCGCCCTCCTCAGTCCTTAGCTCAACGCTCTTATACACATCCCCATAGGCATGACGCGCAATGGTAATCGGCTTTTTCCAAAAACGAACCGCCGGCTTAATCCGCTCCAGCAGAATGGGCGCACGAAACACGGTTCCGTCCAGCATCGCCCGGATGGTGGCATTCGGGCTTTTCCACATCTCATGCAGCTGGTATTCCTCCATGCGCTGCTTATTCGGCGTAATGGTCGCGCATTTAACAGCCACGCCATATTGCTTTGTCGCCAGCGCGGCATCCACCGTGACCTGATCCGCTGTCTCATCGCGGTGCGGCAGTCCTAGGTCATAGTATTCTGTTTTCAGATCAATAAATGGCAGCAGCAGCTCCTCCTTGATCATCTGCCACAGCACCCGCGTCATCTCATCGCCGTCCATCTCCACCAGCGGCGTTAGCATTTGAATCTTTTTCATCCTCGCCTCATCCCTTTCCTCTGTTTTTATAATAGTTCATCAGACATCCATCTAACAGGATCTGAATTTCCGTCTCGGTAAGCCCTTTCATATAGAGCGTCAGCGGCTGATCCTTCACATATCCGGTGATCTCCTCCCTGCCTTCCAAAAGTGCCGTACGCAGCCCCGGTATATACAGCCATTCCCCTGTTTCATAGGGAAACTCCTCCACCGTAAAGGGCACCATGCCCCAATTGATGCAATTGGAACGATACCGCTTGGTGGCATATTCAAGACAGAAATTGGCTGCTCCTCCCAGCACTCTCTGGCAGGAGGCCGCCTGCTCTCTGGCTGAGCCATCTCCCGGCTTATTTGCAAAAATCGCAGAGCCTATGCTCGTGCTTTTCGCATCATATCCCAGCTCTGCCGCTGTCATCCTCTGCACCGCTTTTGCCCGTGCCACATACGCCGGCTCCCGCCTTGAAAGCGCAAATTCAGCTAAGCGCAGCGGATTAGAACGATATGAAGAAGTCTCCCCGGAGGGAATCAGCTCATCCGTTGTCGTCACCGGATCCCGGATCACCGCCGCCAGCTGCACCAGCAAATTCTCCTTCAGCGGCTCTATCTGCGGCCAATCCGTAATATTAGGCCCCAGCTTGAGCGCCGTCTCCGGCTGCGGGCGCCCTACGCCATCATAGCACCGCTTGCGATAGATCTCGCCGTTAAACCGATAGGGCTTCTTTTCTATCTCATAAGTCAGCTCATCAGCGCCCGTTAAAAGGCCGCCCCTCGCTGCCGTCGCCGCAATCGAGCGCGCGTCCATCAGCGCCACCATCGCCTGCTGACCCTCGCCAGGCTTCGAGCCCTCTCGATTGGCAAAATTCCTCGTCGTATGACGAATCGAAAGCCCGCCATGGCTTGGCACATCCCCCGCGCCAAAGCATGGTCCGCAAAAGCACGGCTTGATCACCGCCCCCGCCTCCAAGAGCTCCGTCAGCATGCCGTTAGCCGCTACCTGCTGGTTGATCGGCGTCGACGCCGGATACACACTCAGCGAAAACGCGCCATCGCCAATCGATCCGCCTTTTAAAATCGCTGCCGCCTCCTGTATATTTTCATACAGACCGCCGGCACAGCCGGCAATCACGCCCTGATCCACCCAGATCCCGTCGTCCGTAATTTTATCCAAAAGCCCCAGCGGTTCCAGATACTGCTGCGGATGCTGCTTCAGCTCCCGAATGGGCACCGCATTGGACGGATGATACGGCAGGGCAATCATCGGCTCAATTTCACTCAAATTCAGTTCAATATAGTGATCATAATAGGCTCCTTCTCCGGGCTGCAGCCTTTGGTAGGCCTCCGGACGGCCATGGTTTTCATAATAGGCCCGAATCGTATCATCCGTTTCCCAAATGGACGATAAACAGGCTGTTTCCGTCGTCATCACATCAATGCCGATCCTCTCATCAGCCGACAAGGAAGCGATCCCGGGGCCTGCAAATTCCAGGATCATATTTTTAACCGTGCCGAACACCTCTTTACAGAGCGCCAGCGCTACATCATGAGGACCTACGCCCTTGCGCAGGCTGCCCGTCACATAAACGAGCACGACCGGCGGCTCCGGGATGTCATACGTATTTTGCAGCAGCTGCTTGACCAGCTCCGGACCGCCTTCTCCGATACCCATCGTGCCAAATGCCCCATAGCGGGTATGGCTGTCCGATCCTAAAATCATATGGCCGCAGGCAGCCATCTCCTCTCTTGCATATTGATGGATGACGGCCTGATTGGCCGGCACATAGATACCGCCGTATTTTTGTGCCGCCGATAGTCCGAATACATGGTCATCCTCATTGATCGTTCCTCCCACGGCGCACAGACTGTTATGACAGTTGGTCAGCGCATACGGAAGCGGAAAGCTCTCCAGTCCGCTGGCCCTGGCCGTCTGAATGATTCCGACATAGGTGATATCATGCGAAATCAGCGCATCAAACCGCAGATGCATCTGTCCTTCTTCCAGTGCCGTCTCATGCGCGCGCAGGATCTGATAAGCCAGAGTCCGCTCCCGGCCTTCTTTAGGCGAAAGCACGCCCTCTGCCGCTAAGCGCTTTCCCTCTAACAGATAAATTCCTTCTTCATGATATTTCACGGCATAACCTCCAGTAAATGATTTTTCTCCATATTCTCTGCCGAGTTATTGACATGCTGCGTCATCAGCCGGCTGGCCTTTTCGCTGTCATGCTCCGCCATCGCCTCCAGAATAGCCCTATGCTCGGCCAGCATCACCATGGCCCGGCCGGGTTCCTTGATGGATCTTTCGCGCACATCCTCTGCATAGGCATGCAGATCGGCCAAAATTCGCTGAAACATCCGGCTGCCTGTTAATTCATAGATGAGCTGATGAAAACGGTCATCCATGACCGTCACTCTGTCATAATCCTGACGCTCGATATAAAACTCCGTCAAATCCACAATCTCGACCAGCCGGTCGAGCATCTCAGGGCTGGCGTTTGTCGCTGCCTTCTTGGCAGCGCGGCCTTCGAGCAGCGAACGGATTTCATAAATATCTTCAATATCGCTCGGGCAGATCCCGACCACGACGGCTCCTCGGTTGGGCCTTAGCTCGATCAGCCCTTCCAGCTCCAGCTGCCGCAGCGCTTCCCGCACTGGTGTGCGGCTGACACTGAGCTGCTTGCTGAGCGCCAGCTCCGTCAGCGCCTGTCCCGGCTTCCAGCTGCCGCACAAAATTCCTCTGCGGATCTGCTGGTATACCTGCGCCGTCAAATTAGCGGCCTGCATTTTCTCTTCCATGCTGCTCCTCCGTAATTCTTTCCAGCTGCTGCTCCAGCTCGCCGTCTGTGATGGCCGTTACCCGGCCCTCTTCATATTGCTGATCCACCCAGGCTTTCAGCCCTGTCACCAGCGGATCCTTTTTATCCAGCGCATTTTCGCCCGATAAGCGCAGGTACTGATTCACCCAGACGGCAATTCCGGATACGCCTGAGGTATTGCTGATCATCACCTTTGGCGGCCGGTTCAGTAAAGCTCCCGTGTCAAAGATATTATAGACCTCTTCATTTTTCAGCAGTCCATCGGCATGCACGCCGGCCCGCGTCACATTGAAATCAGCGCCCACAAACGGTGTTCTGGGCGGGATCGGATAGTCAAGCTCCCGCTCGTAGTATTCTGCAATTTCTGTGATTACAGTGGGATCCATCCCGTCAAGCGTTCCTTTTAGCTGCGCATACTCCATGACCATTGCCTCAATCGGACAGTTGCCCGTGCGCTCTCCAATGCCAAGCAGCGAGCAGTTCACGCCGGAGGCTCCGTACAGCCATGCAGTAGTAGAATTGGATACAGCACGATAAAAATCATTATGGCCATGGAATTCCAGCAATTCTGACGGCATATGCGCATGATGATGCAGACCATAAATGATGCCCGGCACGCTGCGCGGCAGCGCGGCACCCGGAATGCCAACGCCGTAGCCCATGGTGTCGCAGGCACGGATTTTAATCGGCATCCCCGTCTCCACCATCAGCTTGTGGAGCTCGATCACAAAGGGAACCACAAAGCCATAAAAATCCGCGCGGGTAATATCCTCAAAATGGCAGCGGGGGCGGATCCCTGCCTCAATGCACTCCTTAACGATGCCCAGATAGTGATCAATCGCCTGTCTTCTGGTCATCTTAAGCTTATAAAAAATATGGTAATCTGAGCAGCTGACTAAAATACCGGTCTCTTTTAAGCCAAACATTTTCACCAGCTCAAAATCCTTTTTATTCGCCCGGATCCAGCTGGTAACCTCCGGAAATTCATAGCCGCGCTCCATACACTGATACACAGCATCCCGATCCTTTTTGCTATATAAGAAAAATTCACTTTGGCGAATGATTCCTTTAGGCCCCCCCAAGCGGTGCAGCATATCAAACAGCGCTACAATCTGCTGCGCTGTATACGGCTCTCTGGACTGCTGTCCATCGCGAAACGTAGTATCGGTGATCCAAATCTCCTTTGGCATATCCATGGGTACAAGCCTGCGGTTAAACATAAGCTTGGGAACTTCCTGATAATTAAACAGCATTCTATAGAGGTTGGGACTTTCTACATCCTGCAGGGAATACTCAAAATTAGTCAGCTCCAATAGATTGGTTTGCGGGTTGACCTTGAGCTCTCCCTCTTGGTCGCCTGTATTAAAATGATCATATTCATGGTAATTCATGATGTGCATCAACCTCCTCTATCAATTTGTATTATTGTATACAATTATACACTTCATGTCAAGTGTGCAATCTACACAAAAAGACGTCCCTCAAATGAAGGACGTCTCTCTATTATTTCTTTAAAATGAGCTGCAGGCACGGCTCCTCACAGAGCTCCTCGCTTCGCGCATCCGGCTGGTGATCTCCGATATAAATGACAGCGCTCCCTTTGCACGGCCGCCGTTTGCCTTTCTCATCCACCACCTGCATCCAGTAATCGGGCAGCGGCATATGCACCCGCTTCCGCTCCCCCGGCCGCAGACAAAGCATCTGCAGCGCAACCAGCTGGCAATTGGCTGTGCGAAGTCCCTGCTCCGTAAGCTTTGCATACACCTGCACGGCCATTTCTGTTTCCTTGTCATACGGATTATAAGCGCTAAACGAAATGCCCTCCGCTTCCTCCTGAGGCTCCGACAGCATGAGCCTCCGATAGCTCAGGCCATATCCAAACGGATACAACGGCTTTTCTTTAAAATAGCGATAGGTTTTTCCTGTCATCGCATAGTCTTCAAAATCCCAGCAGACCTGCTCGTTATGATAAAACGTCACCGGCAGCCTCCCCGTCGGATTCACCTGGCCTGTCAGCACCTCGGCAGCTGCCTTTCCGCCCATGGCTCCCGGATACCACGCCTGCAGCACCGCTCCTACATGAGCCTCTTCTTCCCCCAGATCCAGCGCACCTCCGCTCAAAAGCACCACCACGACCTGCTCCGATACGCGGCACACCGCCTTTAACAGCCTTTGCTGGCTCTCCGGCAAATACAGGCTATGCTTATCGCCTGCTGCATATTCATTACTAGCGTCCCCAAGCTCACCCTCTATCGACGGATCCAGCCCCAGGCACAGCACGCTCACCTGCGCATAGCGCGCAAGTGCGACGGCCTCTGCCAGCTGATCATCCGGTGTCTGTGACATGGCTTCCAGTTTATTTTTATATAGATGACAGCCTTCTGAGACCAAGAACTGACTATCCGGCAGCGCCTCGCGCAGTCCCTGCAGCACCGTCGTCATTTTTTCGGCTGTGCCGTGATAATTCCCCTCCAGCGCAGTAAGCGAACGCGCATTGGGGCCAATGACGGCCACGGTCTTCGGGTGCGCGAGTGGCAGAATCCCATTATTTTTAAGCAGTACCATTGATTTTTCGGCGGCCCGCAGATTGAGCGCTTCATACTCCGGCTGCTTGGTGAGCCAGGTCTGAACAGCTGCCTTGCCGTCAGCAACCGGCGCATCCATATCGAGCATCAGCCGCACCGTTAATAGCCTTTGAACGGCTTGGTCGATGGCTTCTTCTTTTAAATAGCCCTTCTGAACTGCCTCCAGCAGATAGCCGTACATAGCCCCGCAGTTCAGGTCGCAGCCGTTTTGCACCGCCAGCGCCGCCGCCTCTACCTTGGTCGCCGTATAATGATGGCGCTCGCTGATATCGGAGATGGCGCCGCAGTCGGAGACGGTGTAGCCTTCAAAGCCCCACTCCCTGCGCAAAAGCTCCTGCTGCAGATAGGCATTGGCACAGCAGGGCACGCCGTTGACTGCATTATAGGCGCCCATTACACCGGCTACCTGCGCATCCTTAACTACGCGTTCAAACGCAGGCAGATAGGTATCCATCAGATCCTGCGGCGTAACCTCTGCGTCAAACCCGTGCCGTGTTTCCTCTGGTCCGCTGTGAACGGCAAAATGCTTTACGCAGGCGGCCGCCGTGAGGCCGTCCCCTTCCTCTCCTTCCTGCATGCCTCTGACAAAGGCCGTTCCCATTGCAGCAGTCAGGCATGGATCCTCTCCATAGGTTTCATGTGCTCTGCCCCATCTTGGATCGCGCACGATATTGATATTGGGCGACCAATAGGTCAGCCCTTTATAGATGCCGCGCTCTCCTTCCGACCGGTAAATGGCATTTTTTAAGCGGCCCTCTTCACCGATGACGCGGCCGATTTTCTCTATGAGCGCCGGATCAAAGGTGGCCGCCAGGCCGATTGACTGCGGAAATACCGTGGCCAAGCCTGCTCTCGCCACGCCGTGCAGCGCTTCGTTCCACCAGTTATAGGCCGGCAGTCCCAGACGAGGGATTGCCGGCGCCTGATACAGCATCTGTCCTGCTTTTTCCTCCAGGGTCATTTGCCGGACCAGCTCTCCGGCCCTTTGTTGTGCCCGTCTTCTCTTTGCTTCTGATCTCATCTTCCGCTCCTCTCCTTTTTGATCCGTATACGCTCCGTCATATGATACAGACCGGTGAAAATTACAGCGTTCAAAATGCCGGTTCCCAGTACGAATAGAGCCAGCTGCCCGGACAGCGGCGCAAGCCCCAAAAGCGGCTGAAAACAGAATATGCCGCAGAGCAGGCCGCAGAGAACAACGCCCAGCAGAATTTTCCTGATTAAATTGAAGGGAATGGAGATGCGAACTAAGAGATATACGCCGCTTGTCGCCGTTAAAATGACCGCCAGCGTAGAGGTCTCCTCGTAGCTCAGCTTAAAGATCATCCCTGCCAGATAGGTGACGATAATCCCGATCGTCATCGTCACGGCGCCTGCCAGCGCTCTGGTCATGATATTATAGAAAAAGTTTCCCTTGATCCGCTCCTTATTTGGCTCCAAGGCCAAAATAAACGAGGGAAGCCCGATGGTAAACACTCCGATAAAAGACATCTGAATCGGCTGAAAGGGATAGCGAAAATCCAGAAAAACAAACAGCAGACCGATGCAGATCGAAAACAGCGTTTTCACCAAAAACAGCGAGGCGCTGCGCTGAATATTATTGATCGAGCGGCGGCCTTCTGCCACCACCTTGGGCATAGAGCTGAAATCATTGGTCGTCAGTACCAGCTGCGCTACATTTCTGGCCGCATCGCTTCCGGCCGCCATCGCCACTGAGCAATCGGCCTCCTTGAGCGCCAGCACATCATTTACGCCATCGCCCGTCATAGCTACCGTATGCCCCTTCTTCTGCAGCGCCTGAATCAGCTTCTTCTTCTGTGCAGGTGTCACCCGCCCGAAAACCTGATACCGCTCTGCCGCTTCTTCTAACAGCGCATCACTCTCCAGCGTCCGGGCATCCACGGCCTGCTCTGCCTCAGGGATGCCGGCCTCCTGCGCGATCTGCCTCACCGTCTCCATGCTGTCGCCGGATATCACTTTGAGCCTGACTCCCTGCTCACGAAAATACTGAATCGTCCTCGGCGCCTCTGGCCGTATCTTATCCTGAATCAGTACAAAGCCCATCGGCTCCAGCCCCTCCGGCAGCGCTTCCTCCCTGCCAAACCCCTGCCGGCTTTTAGCCATCAGCAAAACGCGCCTGGTCCCTGCCTGCCGTGCAATAGCCGCCTTGAGTCTATGATACCGCTCTCCCAGGATCATTTCCCCGGCGCCCACGACATAGGTAACGCCGGTATCATAGGAGGCGCCCGACCATTTCTTTTCCGAAGAAAAATCCACCACCTGCAGTGCCTTCCGCGGCACTTTTTCCGTAAAATAGGCCTTCAGTGCTGCTATTGTCGAGCTCTGATCGCGCGATGAAGCCGTAAAAGCGGCAAAAGCCTGCCTTAGCTCCGTTTCCGATGCCTCCGGCAGCGCATGCAGCTCCTCCACCTCCATATCATCACAGGTAATCGTCCCCGTTTTATCTAAGCACAGCACATCCACTCTTGCCAGCGTCTCGATGCAGTATAGCTGCTGCACCAGAACCTTGCTCTTTGAAAGACGGATCACGGATACGGCCAGCACGGTGCTGGTCAGCAGCATCAGCCCCTCCGGAATCATGCCGATCAGCGCCGCCACTGTGTTGACAACTGCTGCCTGCATGCTGGCGCCCGGTATCGTAAATTGATTGTAGAACAAAAACGCCCCCATCGGGATAATCACACAGGAAATCACCTGAATCAGCCTTTTCAGCGTCATCATAATTTCCGAATGCACCTGCTTTAGTTCCTTTGCCTCATTGCTGATCTGCGCTGCATAGTTATCCTTGCCCACATGGATGACCTGTGCAGCGCACTCTCCTCCGGCCACAAAGCTGCCCGACAGCAGCGTATCGCCTTCCGTTTTTGCAATCAGATCAGACTCCCCTGTGATCAGGCTTTCATTCACATAGCAGCGGCCTTGTAAAACCTCACAGTCAGCTGGGATCTGATTTCCCCTGCGAAGATGCAGCAGATCATCCAGCACAATTTCCTCAATCGGAATCTCCTGCTGCCTGCCGCTCCGAATCACCTGTGCCTTATGAGAGACCAGAATCGAAAGCTTGTCTACCATCCGCTTTGAACGCAGCTCCTGAAACACGCCGATTGCCGTATTGCAGATCACTACGCCCATAAACAGCATATTTTTGTAGGACCCCACTAAGAGCAGCGCAGCGGCCAGGGCCAGATTGAGCGCATTAAACAACGTCAGTGTATGCCCTGCCACGATCTGTCCTGCCGTTTTTGTTTTTACCTCGCTGCCGACATTCAGCAGGCCCTGACTGCGCCTCGCCGCAACCTCTCTTTCAGAAAGCCCTTGTAGCTCCATTTTCATCCTCCGATCCCTTCCGTAAATTTCCATTTTCCTATTCTATCACATATATGCTAAAAAAACAGGCCTTCTTTAGGAAATTAAACAAATTTTAAGCATTAAAAAAGAAGCCGCCATGCGGCAGCTTCTTCCATTTTTATTTTTCCTTTTTCTCTTTAAACAGATATTCATCGATCTTTTCCACCATATTCTGCGGCATCGTGCGCGGTACCGGCATTACGCCCGCATTCACCATTTTGTCTGCAAACAGAAGCACCTTCTCTGTTGTCTGCTCCAGACTTTCTGCCGACAGAAAATCGATCACATCGCGGCGGTCATGAATAAAGGCTGCGCCAGGGGCGCCAAAGCGACAGAAGTTAATGCCCGGAACGCCTGCGTCCGCAAACGGAATCGAATCACTCGAATAGATATCCTGCTTCACTCCGACGGCCATCCCTGCCTGCTTAAACAGAAAATCTGTGTAATCTGCCAGACTCTGCTCTGCCGTGACCATGGCTGTATCCTTACCTAAAATCGCGCCGGCTACATCAACATTGATCATCAGCCGGTACTTCTTAAGCTCTTCCTGATGCGCGGCCACATAGGCCTTGCTTCCCAAAAGACCTACCTCTTCCGAGCCGTACCACATAAACTGCAGCGTTCTGGCCGGCGGATTTTCTTTAAAATAGCGCAGCAGCTCCATGATGATCACAGAACCTGCTCCGTTATCATACACGCCCGTACTAAAGGGAACGCTGTCAAAATGCGCGCCAAAGGCAATGATCTCCTCCGGATACTGCGTTCCCGGCAGAGTGGCGATCACATTGCGGCTTGTCAGCGTCTGTGAGGCGCTTTTAGCTGTGATCCGTACCTTGGCTGCTTTATCCCGCACCAGCTCCATAGCATCCTTAGCCCGTATGTTAAGCGTCGGCACCGTACCAAATTTGCTGAGACGCTCTCTCAGGATCGGCGTGGGCAGATCCGTCTCCTCTTCTTTATCTAAAATTGTACCGCTAAAGGTCATATATCCGGCAATGTTAGCCTGCAGCAGCTTCTGATAGATTTCCGGCGTCAGACGGCCGTGCAGCAGGACAAACTTGCCCTCAATACCAGTCAAATTGGCATCCATCGCCTCTTCAATATAGGCAAATTCAGCCGTAAGTCCCTCGGCAGGCGTATCGCCTGCGCAGCGGTAGCAGGTCACCTCATAGCTTTTCTGATAAGGCTCCAGCACCTCAAAGGTCGCCATCGTCTGCACAGCATCCGTGACCTCAAAGGTCTCCATTTTTCCTTCCACACCGATGTCCTTCAGCTCCTCGAGCAATATGCCTGCGGCTCTTTCTTCTTCTGCCGAACCAGAGACCCTGACAAATCCGATCTTTTTCAGCAGCTCAAACTCCCGGTTTCCACAAATTTTCACTCTTGTATCCTCCTTTTATTTAATTTGAATCAGCTCATATTCCCGGCTGCCAATCCCCAGCTTTTCTGCATGCTCGAGGCATACATGCCAGTCCGTATTGGGATGTACATCCGTAAAATGATCATGATGAATATGCTCACGCTCGCCCAGCAGGCTATTTTCTACAATCGGCTGTGCATTAACCGCATCAGCGCATGCCTGATCCAGCGCCACCGGATCAAAGGAAGCAAACATACCGACGTCCGGTACGATCGGCAGATCATTTTCTCCGTGACAGTCGCAATACGGGGACACATCCACCACCAGACTGATATGGAAATGAGGCCTATCCTGCAGCACTGCCAGTGAATATTCGGCAATCTTTTTATTCAGCTCCGCACTGGTAGAATCCCCCAGCGCCGCTACGGCGTCCATCGGACATGCCCCTATGCAGCGTCCGCAGCCTACGCATTTTTCATGATCGATCTGCGCCTTTCCGCTTTCAAATGAAATGGCCTCATGCGCACAGTTTTTGCTGCACTTGCGGCAGCCTACGCAAAGCTCTGCATCCACCGTTGGCTTTCCATTGGCATGCTGCTCCATTTTGCCGGCCCTAGAACCGCAGCCCATGCCAATATTTTTCAGTGCGCCGCCAAATCCGGTGGCCTCATGCCCTTTAAAATGAGATAAAGAGATAAACACATCCGCATCCATGACGCCGGTCCCGATTTTCGCTTCCTTCACTAGCTCGCCGCCCACCGGCACCAGCGTTTCATCCGTCCCTTTGATTCCGTCTCCGATGATCACCTGGCATCCGGTTGCAAACGGATTGAAACCATTTTCATACGCTGCCTCCAAATGATCCAGCGCATTTTTGCGCCGCCCCACATACAGCGTATTGCAGTCTACCAGATAGGGCTTGCCGCCCAGACTCTTGACCACATCGGCAACCACCTTTGCAAAGTTGGGCCGCAGATAAGACAAATTCCCCGGCTCGCCAAAATGCATTTTAATCGCAGCAAACTTGCGGTCAAAGTCTATGGTTTCGATGCCGGCTCTGCGGATCAGCCGTTCTAATTTAAGAAGCAAATTATCTCCGGGCAGCGCTCTGAAGTCTGTCCAGAATACCTTCGATTTTTCCATTTGTATGTTCCTTTCTTTGGCGCCGCGCGCCGAAATATAGTAAAATTGTACCACATATGCATGCGTTTGAAAAGGTTTTTTGTGAAAGAAAACAGCTTCCTGGTTGGGACCTTCAGGAAGCTGCTTGAGACTGATTTACACGTAATACTGAGCCTGCGCATTCCAAAGCTCATAGTATTTGCCGGCCTTATCCTCAACTAGGGATTGGTGCGTGCCATGCTGCACGAGCCTGCCCTGATCCAGCACGGCAATTTCGTCGCAGAAGCGGCAGGAGGAAAGTCGATGAGAAATATATACCGCTGTGCGCTGATCGGTGATCTCATGGAACTTCCGGTAGATCTCGGCCTCGGCCAAGGGGTCGAGCGCTGCCGTGGGCTCATCGAGAATCATGAAGGGCGCATCCTTATATAGGGCTCTTGCGAGCGCGATCTTCTGCTCCTCGCCTCCGCTTGGTTCAATGCCGTTTTTATCAAAGTCTTTATAAAGATAGGTATGAAGCCCCTGCTCCAGGCTCTGCAGACGCTCGGCAAAGCCGGCCTCTTCCAGGCAGGCGGTTGCTTTTGCCTCGTCGATCTCTGTACCGGCGGCGATGTTCTCTCCCAGCTCAAAGGCAAACAGACGAAAGTCCTGAAAGACAACAGAAAAGGCTTTTAGATATTCGCTGTATTCATACTCCTTGATATCTATACCGTTGAGCAGGATCCGTCCCTCTGTTGGATCATACAGGCGGCACAGCAGCTTGATCAGCGTGGATTTGCCGCTGCCGTTCATCCCTACCAGCGCCAGGCTTTTTCCGGGCTGCAGCGTCAGAGATACATCGTTTAATACATCCACCTCCGTACCGGGATAGCGGAAAGTAACATGCTCAAATTCAATGCGCCACTGCCGCGCCTGCTCTGTCTGCAACGTCTGATGTCCGGACTGCATCCGCCTTGGTTTATCCAGATATTCAAAAACATCGTCCATATAGTCATTGTTGAGGAACATCTTGGACACCTCACAGATCAGCAGTACAAAAGCATCTACAAACTGATTGATCAGTCCTGCATAGCGCACTAAAGAACCAATGCCAAACGCGCCGCTCACTACCTTCATGGCGACAAAGAAATAGACAACGCCTGTCAAAAAGCTGGTGAGCCCCAAATTGATTCCGTCATACTTACAGTTAATTTTAAATTTGGCTGTGATAAACGGCGGGTTTGCATACCATTTGTCCATCTCTGCCTTGATCAGATCCTTTTGATGAAACAGCCGGATATCCTTTCCGGCGCCATTTTCGCCAATGTACTCCTTGCTGTAGTAGTCGCTGAGCGTCCTGCGCTTGGGCCAGTCCAGCCATACATTAAACAAAACCTTAGCCGCCTTTTTAAAGGAGAATCCGGAAAATACAGACATAGCCAAGATCAGCACGGCCAGCAGCACGGATGCCCATGGCGTATTCATAAATGCCAGAAAACCAGTCAGCGTCTGCGCTGACAGAATACTAAATACCTGCACTGACATTACTGCGGCGATGATCACCCGGCAAAAAATCTCCAGCACATAGGCCTGTTTATCATAGCAATGCGTAATACCGCCCCGGCCGCTCTCCATGGCCTCATTGATCCGGTTGCGCAGCACTCTCGTATGCACATCCTCGATATCAGTGTAGTCCATCTTAAGCCCTTCGTTGGCCAGCAGCAGATTCACGCGCATCCCCAGCAGTGCCTCCTCTGCCCTGCTGATTTGATCCACGACCCGGTTGACTACTGCGATCAGCAGATTCAGCGTAATGGTAATGAGAACATAGCGTGTCAATGCGGCGACCTCACAGGCGCCTGCCAGTTCGTCAATGATCAGGGCTGACATATAAATATTGACAAAGGGGGTGAAAGAACGGAAAACAGCTCCCAGTTCCGATATAATCATCATCCGGGGAGAGATCTGATAGAGAATCCGAATCGTGCGGAAAATCATCCGCAGATGCTCTTTAATAGGGCGTTTTTTTTCTTTTTCTTCACTCATTCTTCTCATCTCCTTCCTGATAATATTGACTCTGCACCTGGAACAGCTCGGCATAGCGTCCGTTTTTCTGCATCAGCTCTTCATGACTGCCTTCTTCTACAATCTGTCCCTGTTCTAACAGAATAATCCTGTCGCAAAAGCGCGTGCTGGCAAAGCGATGGGAAATAAACACCGAAGTTCTGTCCTGCGTCATATCCTTATACTGAAGGTACAGCTCATTTTCTGCAATCGGATCCAGCGCAGCCGTGGGCTCATCCAAAATCAAAATCGGCGCTTCCTTGTACAAAGCTCTGGCCAGAAGGAGCTTTTGCATCTCGCCTCCTGACAGCTCATAGGCATCCTCATTGACATTCTTGACCAGCAGCGTCTCTTTTCCATTAGGAAGCCGGCTGACCTTGTCTGCAAAGCCGGACTGCTGCAGGCAGGTCTCTAAACGCGCCTGATCCTGCTCCTCCTCCCGCTGCAGCGTGATATTGGTCGCAATCGACACCGGCAGCAGATGCACATCCTGAAAAATAATTGAAAAAAGCTTAAAATATTCGTCTTTATTAAACTCTGATGCGCTGCGCCCATTGATCAGCACCTGCCCCTCTGTAGGTCTAAATAAGCCGCACATAAGCTTTACCAGCGTTGTTTTCCCCGCGCCGTTCAGGCCTACCAAGGCGATGCGCTCTCCCGCCTTAATCTTCAGATTCACATTGGAGATGGTAGGTTTCTCGCTTTCGGGATAGGTATAGCTCACACCGCGCAGCTCCAGCTCGCAGGGCCACTCTTCCTTGCCGGGTATTGCCGCACTGGCCTCTTCGCGCTGCTCTTCGATCTCCATGTACTCCCGGTAGCTGCAGAAGCCATGACTCTCCAGCTCTAAGTAATTATAAGAAGTCAAAATACCGGAGATCCAATCCGCAAAGGTAGCAATCATCGTAAAATAAACCAAAAAATCACTAACCGATATATCGCCCTGAATCACCTTATAAATGAGCAGCGCATAGGCAACGCCGTCTCTCACAAAAATAAGCAGTGCCGAGATGGCCGCGGAAGCGATATGCCTCTTGGCCACATCCGCTTGAATGCCGCTTTGTTTTTTCTGCAGCTGATCACTGATCTCCTGAAACCAGCCCTGCATCCCATACAGCCGAATGTCCTTGGCTCCCGCCAGATCCAGTGCCTTTTTAATCATATAGCGCATGCCGCCAAAGACTTTGGCCTCCTCATCCCGACGGCTCTGAATATATCGGTTAACATAGCGGTTAATCCACCAGGTAATCGCATAGGACAGCGCTAAAATCACCAAAATCAGCGGATGTAGCATCGCTAAAATACTGCCGTAGGAAACCAGACCTAAAACGCTTGTAATCAGCATCAGCAGATCGCTGTAAAAAAAAGGAGCAGCCGTATCCTGCAGCATCTTAACTGCTTTTTCCCGCAAATTCTTGCCTTTATTTTCAGAAATAAATTCGTAATCAAGCTCCATGGTTTTGACATCCATGGTCACTTGATAGCGAAATTTAGATCTCATCCCGGAATCATCAATATACAGCTGTGTCACGCGTTCAGCAATGTATAACAGAATCATCCCGGCAACCAGCAGCGGTACGGTAAGCAGCAGCTGGTTGACACCTCCTCCTTTTTCGATCACATCAATAATGATCTTCGGAATGAGTGCGATCAAAAGCGGTACAATGATCTTTAAAGGAATATGCAGTACACCCACCCACAATAAGCTCGGTCTCCATTTCCAATTATCTTGAATGATATACATTGAATTTTGAAAGATCGAGTATTTGGGTTTTTCTTTTCGTGATTTACTCTCACCCATCTGTACAAGCTCCTTTCTGTTTTCAAATCTTATGGTATTTAATATACAGCATACCTCATATTTTTACAAGTCATATATAAAAATAAAGTTATTTTTCTATATCCTTGGTCATTTCATACAATTCACCTCCCTGTGCATTTTCATGTTGATATATCCAGTTTATCCTACTCTCTTCCAATAAACAATAGCTTATATAGCTATAATTGTTCTACTGCCAGTTGTATTCTCTTTACAATAAAAGGACTCACACCTTCAAGTTTCTTTTTATCTGTCGATATAATTATCAAAAAAAATTATATTAAAAATGCTTGTCACCCTCTTTGGTTATTGCTATAATAATCACAAAAAAAGAAAGGAAACCGATACCCATGAAATTAGGTATTAGCAGTTATTGCCTTGCTCCCAACATGGCAGAAGGCAAAATGACTATTTTTGATGTGATCGACTGGGCAAAGGACCACGGCTGTGAGCATATCGAATTTGTCCCGTTCTATCTTCCCTTTGTCGATGAAAAAAACAAATGCCTGAATACAGATTTAATCGATCAGGTACGCGAGCATTGCCAAAAGGTTGATCTCGAAATTTCTACCTATTCTGTAAACGCTGATCTTTTGATCCCGGACGCTGCTGAGCGCCGCGCCGAAATTGAACGTGTCAAGCTGCACATTGATGTAGCTGCCCGTCTGGGCATTCACTGGATGCGCCATGACATCGCTAATTTCCGCCGCCCGTTCTCGACTAATACTCTGCCCCATTTTAATGAGGAGCTTCCGCTGATGGTAGAAGGTACCCGCGAGCTTTGCGATTATGCCGCATCTCTGGGGATCAACACCACGCTGGAAAACCATGGCTTCTTCTGCAACGGTTCTGAACGTGTTCTTAGAATCTTTGAAGCTCTGGAACGCCCGAACATGAAAATGACCATGGACGTCGGCAACTTTCTCTGTGTAGATGAATATAATCTGGCGGCTGTCAAAAGATGCCTCCATTTGGCTCAGATCATTCACCTAAAGGATTTCTATATCCGCACCAAGGAGCAGCTTCCCTCTCAAAACGAAATGTTCAACTGCAATAATGGCAGCTGGTTTGAGACGCTGGGCGGACAGATGATCCGCGGCTCCATCGTGGGGCAGGGGGATCTGCCGATTCCGGAGATCATCAAAAACATTAAAGAATCCGGCTATGACGGATATGTTTCCATTGAATTTGAAGGCATGGAGCCCTGCGAGCGAGGCACTGAAATCTCTCTGAATATGGCACGCGCTTTCTTCGGCCGAGAAATCGGCAAGCAGTCCGTCCCCAAAATGGAATGGACCTAAGGCATACCACAAAAAAACCACTACTCTTCTGAGTAGTGGTTTTTTATATTTTATCTGGAAATATCCATCAATTTGTCTCTTCAATTTTTTGAATCCGCCGGATATGCCGTTCATCATTAGAAAACGGGGTCGTCAAAAATGTCTCCACAATTTTCAGCGCCAAGCCTCCGCCGACCACGCGCGCGCCCAGCGCCAAAATATTAGCGTCATTATGCTGTCTGGTCGCCTCTGCCGAAAAACAATCATGACAATGCGCACAGCGAATCCCCGGCACCTTGTTTGCCGCAATGCTAATCCCAATTCCCGTACCGCAGATCAGAATCCCCTGCTCCGCCTTTCCGTCAGCCACCGCATGCGCTACCGCATGCGCAAAGTCAGGATAATCCACTGACGCCGTACTGTCGCAGCCATAATCCCGATATTCATATCCCCGCTCCCTCAAATACTGCAGAATCTCCTGTTTAAGCGTATACCCCGCATGGTCACATCCAACTGCAATCATCCTTTTTCCTCCTGATTCATCCAAAGCTGCTGAGACGCCGCCTTTAAAAACCGGTTCATAATCGCTTCTCCCATGCCCTCTCTTGGCAAGGCCTCTCCATATATCAGCGTTAAATTTTTTTCATCTGCTTCGCGCAAAGCGCCAAATAAATTAGCTGCCAGCTCTTCCGGATGCTTCCGGTCCCCCAGGCAGATCATCTGAACCGACCTCCCGGCAAGCCTCTGCGAAAGCTCCTGCAAAAGCTGCCCTGTCACAATACAGCCAATTTTCTCTCCGGCAGGTTGCATAGCAATCAGCCGCGCCATCTGCTCTGCCGTCGCATCTGTCACGATCAGCCGCCCCTTCGGCGCATAGTGCCGGTATTTCATGCCCGGCGCTCTGGGCACAATATCTGCGGCTACTTCCCGTGCCTGCTTAACGGCCGGATCTACGGCGACCTCCGGAATGACTTCCTCCAGCATCTCCTTCGTGATGGCTCCCGGCCGCAAAATCATCGGGATCTCTCCTGTTAAATCCAATACTGTAGATTCAAGCCCCACCTGACAGTCTCCGCCATCTAAGATCAGCGGGATCCTTCCCTGCATGTCCTCTTGCACATGAACAGCCGTCGTCGGACTCGGCCGCCCTGAGCGATTGGCGCTGGGCGCCGCAAGCGGCATGCCCGTATACTGCAAAAGAGCCATCGCGGCCGGGTGGGATGGCATCCGCACGGCGACCGTATCAAGCCCTCCTGTAATGCGGCTTGAAATCTCTGCCCGCTTGGGCATGATCAGCGTAAGAGGCCCCGGCCAAAAACGCGCTGCCAGCAGCGGCAGCGGCTCTGGGATCCTGCGAACCAGCGTATCCAGCGCAAACTCCGGCGCAATGTGCACAATGAGCGGATTATCGGAGGGCCGCCCTTTTGCCTGATAGATACGGGCAATTCCTTCTTCTGAGAGAGCCCATGCGCCTAGCCCGTACACGGTTTCTGTAGGAAAAGCAACTAGCTCTCCCTGCTTTAAATACTGCTTTGCCAGTGTCAGACTCTCTTCGTTAATCGGCAAAATTTTTGTCTGCACAGCGCTCCCTCCCCTCCGGCTGGATTCGATCAATATCGAGCTTATTATATATTAAAAAACATCGGATTGCAAATATTTTTCAATACCGCAGTAGATGCCCCAGGCTACCTTTTTTTGATACGCCTCACTGTTTAAGTTTTCTGCATCCTGTGAATTGGTGATAAATCCGCATTCTACTAATATCGCCGGCATCGGCGATTGTAAAAGAATAAAATAGCTGTCATTGGCTTTAGCCTCTCTTGTATTTTCAGGAGCGGTAAAGCTATTGAGCATCTCTTGTACCAGCAGCGCCAGAGACGCTGCCTGCGGACTTTGCTTTTGGAAAAACACCTGCGGCCCCCAATACCGGCTGTCTGGATATGAATTTTGATGGATGCTGATCATCAAATCAGCATTGCTTTCTTCAATCAGCCGCTTGCGCTCTTTCATGTCCGCTCTTTTTTTGTTATCATCGCCCTCCTGATACAGCCCCTCATCCTCTATGCGCGTTACATAAACCGTATACCCCGCTTCTTCTAAGTATCCCTGCAGCTTTTTTACAATCGCAAGATTCAGATCCTTTTCAACGGCCATCTCTGAAACAGCGCCTGGGTCTCCGCCCCCATGCCCGGCGTCCAGCATGATGACAATTTCCTTCTGCGCTGTCATTCTCCAAAAATCAGTCAGACCCCATACGGCCTCTGTCGCCGCTATCGTCAATATCGCGACTGTCATCAATAAAATCCACTTTTTCCTTTTCCACATGATAAAAGCTCCCGGCATTTTGGTTTAATATATGCCGGAAGCTTTTTAAATAGAAGATTCAGTCCTTTCAGATTTGATAGGACTGTACCATTTTCTGATACCGCTCTGTCACGCGCAGCCTCAGATAAATTCCCTCTTCCTGATATTGTTCTTCTAGGATCTGCGCATTTCGGTGCAGGATATCATTCAGATTTCCCTGCGCATACGGCAGCCGTATTTCTATTTCCTGCTCCATATGGCTTAGCTGCTCTTCCACAGCCTCCATCACTTTTTGCACGCCAGTCTCTTCTAACGCGCTGATATGCAGCACAGCCTCCGCCCCATAAGGGATGCTCAGCGGCTTTTCCTCTTTTACCAGATCCTGTTTATTTAAAACGGTTAGGATGGGTTTATCTGCCGCTTTAAGCTCCAAAAGCTCATCATACGTTACCTGCATATGCAGCTCCGCATTTTCATGAGAGCCATCTACCACATGCAGCAAAATATCTGCATAGGCAGCTTCTTCGAGCGTTGCCCGAAAGGCTTTGACCAAATGATGCGGCAGTTTATGGATGAATCCTACCGTATCGACAAATAGAACGCTGCGCCCGCCTGGCAGTTCACAGCGCCTGGTGGTCGTATCCAGTGTGGCAAAAAGCTTATCCTCTTCTAAAACGCCAGAGGCCGTTAAACGGTTGAATAATGTTGATTTCCCGGCATTGGTATAGCCAACCAAAGCCACAATCGGAATCTGATTTTTCTGCCGCTGTGTCCGCACTAGTTCGCGCTGCTTAACTACATCCTTCAGCTGGCTGCGCAGCATATCCATACGCGCCCGAATATGCCTGCGGTCCATCTCTAGCTTCGTTTCACCGGCGCCTCTGGTATGCGTACCAACCGCAGCGCCCTGCCGCGAAAGCTCTTTTCCAAGACCGATCAGCCTCGTTAGACGGTATTCAAGCTGCGCTAGCTCAATTTGCATCTTTCCTTCTTTAGTCACCGCCCGCTGTGAAAAAATATCTAAAATTAAAAGCGTGCGATCAATGATCTTTGTTTCCAAAAGATCAGACAAATTTTTCAGCTGTGCCGGCGAAAGCTCATCATCACAAATGATGCCGTCAGCTCCCGTCGCAGCCAGCAAGGTTTTAATCTCCTGCACCTTACCGCTTCCCACATAGGTACGCGCATTTTGCATCTCCATCTTTTGGATGATGCGCCCTGCTTCTTCTCCCCCTGCGGTGGTCAGCAGCTCGGCCAGTTCGTTAAGCGAATCCTCTGCGGAAATAGTCGTTTGCTCTGCCTCGACTCCCACCAGAATAAATCGCTGTATCTTTTCGTCTGTATCATATAAGCTCATGAAAATAACACCTCCTCATAAGCAGTCCAAATCTCATCACTTTCCAAACCAAGGCTCCATGCAGCCACGCCGGCAAGCGCATTATCCTTCATGAGCTTCAGACGCCATTTCATAGACGCTGCATCCTCAATCCAAATTCGGTATAGCGTGCCGTCTACCATGCCTTCTGCATAGTTTTGCCCCGTTTCCTTATCATATGTAACCGTTAAGTCATTTTGCTCAATAAAATTCTTGGCCGAGGTCATCCCGACGGCCTCGCTGCGCAGATTCTCCAGTCCCATCCAAATTCTCGTATAATAAGGAACGCCCAAAATCAGCTTTTCTTTACTCACCCCTTCCTCATGCAGCATATTATAAATCGCTGACACCGTAAACTGCTGCGAGGATGTACTGCCGGCGACTGTATCGCCGCTGTAATGCTCGTCATATGCCATGACAATCACATAATCACAGAGCTGTCCCATAATATCCCGCCGATAATAGGATGTCCATTCGGAGGGCACCAGACAATCCGCTGACAGCAAATATCCATTAGTGCGCAGCTCAATCGAGAGCTCTCTTAAAAACTGTATAAAATAATGATCTGTTTTTTCACTCATCTCCTCAAAATCTACATTGATGCCATGCAGCTGATACTTCTCACAGTACTGCAGCAGCTCTTTGGCCAGTGCCTGCCGCTTAGCAGAATCACTCAGAACACGATAGGTCAGCTCATCATCAAAGGAGTTGTCAAACAAAGCCCAGACCTGCAGTCCCTGATTGCGCGCCCAGGCAACATAATTTTCATTGGCAAGGCTGTCGATCCCGCCCTCTTCATTAAGCTTAAACCACGTAGGCGACACAACATTGATATAATATCCGGCGCTTTCAATCTCACTATATACCTCTGCCGTAAATTCATTAGAATACACCTGCTGGAATGCAAGCGATATTGTCCGTCCCGGAAGCTTGTCCTCCGGCATTTCCAGCGCCGGCGGCTGTTTCCGGCTTAATTTTGTATCGGTTTTCTGAATCTGATCCTCCGTCACATAGCCTACATAGCCCAGCTCATTCATTGCCAGGTAAAAGCCTTCTGTCTCCGTCTCATATACAGAAATCATCTCTCCCTTTTTAAGCTTTGCCGTATAATTACGCTCTTCCTCATCCGGCTGCACCAGCAAATAGGTATCTGACTTAATGACCTCTGCAATCGTATCCTCCGGCGCCTGTACCGCCACCATCTGATCCTCTTCATTGACCTTATACTGTGTTCCAAACATTTCTTTGGCTAGTTCAGCTCTCATATAGATTCTGCCCTGCCACTTTTTAAAATCATCCCGATCGATTTCATTTTCTGTCATCTCTGTGGGCGTCGTATACAGTACCTTTTGGATGTCCTCTGCATAAAAAAGCATCTCTTCCGCCCAGTCTTCATTGATGACGTCCAGATCCAAATAAATCTGCCCGTCTACCTTGATTGCTTTGTTTTTATACTCTCCCTTATATACAATATTATATTCGCCGGCCTCCAGCACCGGCGCATACTCCCCCGCACTCATACGCAGCATGCCATAATAATAATGATAAACCTTCACGCCCAAATAAGCCAATAGGCTAATAACGATCAAAGCCGCAGCAGCGGCTAAAAAGAACACCTGCTTTTTTATTTTATTCATTCCTGTTTCTCCTAAATAGCAAAATCCATTTTCAGTGTAACATTCTTTCCCGCCGCCGTCAACTTCTCTTTCTTTTATAACGAAATGATACGGAGTTTTACACGGCCTGCCTGCGCCTTCTGGATTACGGCCTGCCTGCGCCGGCTATGGCTGAAATCGGAAATATAGCTGAGGCTTTTACGCTATTCTGATTTTTTCTCCCGTACCTAGCGGAATTTTTTCAGCCACACTATTTTTCAAAAGCTGGTCATGACGTGGAATTTTCCACCACTTCCCTGATTTTCCACCACGACTGGCTGAATTTTTTCAGCTAATTTCAAATTTTCCACTACACACAGCCGAACTTATGGTACAATAAGGGCAACGAGCGCCGCCAGAACAGGGCGCACTCATCAGAAAGGATCACACTGTGTTTAATATAAAAGAAGAACTGCGAAAGCTCCCCCACCGTCCCGGCGTCTACATTATGCATGAGGGTGATTTGATTCTCTATGTAGGAAAAGCCGTCGATTTACATAATCGGGTACGCCAATACTTTCAAAGTCCCAAAGGAAAATCCCCCAAAATTCTGCGCATGGTACAGCGCGTTGAATATTTTGAATACATCGTAACCGACACCGAGATGGAAGCGCTGATTTTAGAAAACAATCTCATCAAAGAGCACCGTCCCCCCTACAACACCATGCTTAAGGATGACAAACAATATCCTTATATCAAAGTAACCACACAGGAAGCCTATCCCCGCATTTTTAAGACCCGCAATCTGCTTCGCGACCGCAACCGCTATTTTGGTCCATACACCAATGTGCTCGCCGTCAATCAAACGCTTGAGCTCATGAAAAAGCTCTGGACGCTCCGTGACTGCCACCGCGTCCTGCCGCGTGACATCGGCAAAGAGCGGCCCTGCCTCAACTATCATATCGGTCGCTGCTGCGGCCCCTGCACGGGCCAGATCTCTCCCGAAGAATACGGTAAAATGGTATCCCAGGCCATCGATCTTCTATGCGGCAAGCATCATCTGATCATTAAAGATCTCGAAAGCAAAATGTACAAGGCCTCCGAAGAAATGGATTTTGAACAGGCCGCCCTCTACCGCGACCAGATCGCCGGGGTCCGCTTCCTCTCCCAGCAGCAAAAGCTCGAGCATGCCGGTTCCGACGAAGACCGCGACGTCATCGCCATTGCCAAAGAAGAGGATACCGCGCTCGTACAGGCCTTCTTCATCCGCGGCGGCAAGCTCATCGGCCGCGAGCACTTCATGATGGACGGCACCAATTATATGAAGCCCGGCGCCATCATCGGCATCTTCATTCAGCAATTTTACAGCGGTGCCACCTTCATTCCCAAAGAGCTGCTCGTCGAAGAGCTCCCCTTAGATCACGCCCTTTTAGAAGAATATCTCACCTCCAGGCGCGGCCAAAAAGTCCAGATCCTGCAGCCGCAGCGCGGCGAAAAGAACCACCTCGTCAGCCTTGCCCACAAAAATGCGGCGCTCACTCTATCTCAATTTGGCGCGCGCCTCAAGGCTGAAGAGCACCGGACCCGCGGAGCGGTCCACCAGCTAGAGCTGCTGCTAGATTTTACCGAATATCCAATTGAGCGCATCGAAGCTTTTGATATCTCCAATACCTTTGGATCCCAGTCCGTCGGATCTATGGTTGTTTTTGAAAATGGAAAGCCTAAAAGCAGCGATTACCGAAAATTTAAAATCCAAACCGTCATTGGCGCTGATGATTATGCTTCCATGGAGGAGGTCCTGCGAAGACGCTTTACGCATGCATTAGAAGAAATCCATCAGCTGGCAAAAGACGGCAAGGATCCCTCTTTAGGAAGCTTTACTAAATTGCCGGATCTGCTATTGATGGATGGCGGCCGCGGTCAGGTCAACATTGCCCTCAAAGTTCTGCAGGAAGTAGGGCTTGGCATTCCGGTAGCCGGTATGGTCAAGGACGACCACCACCGCACTCGCGGACTCTATTATGAGAACCGGGAAATTGATTTTGGAAAAAATAAAGAAGCCTTTCATTTGATCACGCGTATTCAGGATGAGGCGCACCGCTTTGCGATCAATTACCACCGAAAGCTGCGGGCTGATGATCAGATCCGCTCTGTGCTAGATCAAATCCCCGGCATTGGAAACACGCGCCGCAAATCTCTACTACGGCATTTTGGATCTGTAGATGCCATCAAATCCCTGTCCGTTGATGAGTTAAAACAAGCTGACGGTATGAATCAGCCTGCGGCTGAAGCCGTATATCAATTCTTTCATTCTCAGAAGGAGGCCCCCCGAACATGACCCCCAAAAACAGCTATGATATGACGCAAGGAAGCCCCATGCGCTTACTGCTTCTTTTCACCCTGCCCATGCTGCTCGGCAATCTTTTTCAGCAGCTCTACTCTTCTGTGGACTCCATTGTATTGGGCCGCTTCGTCAACGTGCAGGCTATGGCTGCCATCGGCGCCACCTCCTCCATGTTATACTTCTTTTTGAATATTGCCATTGGCCTCAGCAACGGTCTAGGCATCGTTGTTTCTCAATATTTCGGCGCTAAAAATGAAAAAATGATTCAAAAATCTGCCGCCAACTCATTCCTGATCACGCTGTGTGCCGCTCTGATCATGGGCGGTCTCGGGCTTTTCTTTTCCCGCCCGCTGCTGATCGCTCTGCGTACCCCCGACGATATCTTAGATATGGCGCAGCAATATGTAACAGTCAATTTCAGCGGTATGATCTGTCTGCTTGGCTATAACGTAACAGCTTCTATCTCCAGAGCGCTGGGAAACAGCCGTACGCCCCTCTATTTTCTTATTTTCTCTTCCATCTTAAATATCATCGGAGATTTAGTGTTTGTGCTCCTTTTTCATATGGGCATTCGCGGTGTTGCCATTGCCACCGTTGGGTCGCAGGGCATCTCCGCTCTTCTTTCCGTCCTTTATCTCGCTAAGCACTACCCCGTGCTGCGCTTCTCCCCTCGCCAGCTGCGCCCTGACTGGTCCCTGATCGGCCGTGTGCTGCGCATAGGACTTCCTATGGGCCTGCAGAGCGCTTTCTTTGCCGCCGGCATGATGGTCATCCAAGGCGTCATCAATTCCTACGGCACCGATGTCGTCGCCGGCTACAGCGCCGGAGTCCGTGTGGAACAGCTGACCTGGCTTACCTTTACCACTCTGGGACATGCGCTTTCCAGCTATACCGGACAAAACGCCGGTGCCAAGGATCTTAAGCGCATCCAGCTCGGCGTAAAAGCTGGCCTCAAAATTGCTTTCATTTCCTGCTTATCCTCCACTGTTCTCGTTTATCTGATAGGCACACCGCTGCTGAGATTATTCATCGCCTCTGACCAGCCGCAAATCCTCTCCATCGCCAAAGGCTTCCTTTTTGTCAACGCCACATTCTACTTACCGCTCGGCCTTATCCTGATTTACAACTCCACCCTGCGCGGCATGGGAGATATCGGTACACCCATGCTCTCTGCTATGATTGAGCTTATCGTCAAGGTCGGCGGCTCCCTTCTTTTCTCCTATTTCTTCGGCTACTTCGGCATCTGGTTTGCCGAGCCTCTCGGCTGGGTGCTAGGCACCATCCCTAGCATGATACATTATTATAGAGGAAAATGGAAAAAGCTCGTTGTCCAGCTCAAGGTTTGATTGCAAGGCTCACTATATTTCTACCGCCATGGGCGGAAATAGACGAATATCTCAAAATAAAAATGGCGGAATTTTTTCCGCCATTTTTTATTCTTTTGCTATTTTCAGAAATTCAATTCCCCTTATTTTAAGTCCAGCACAATCTCTCTCATTTTTCCGCCTAGTTCCCGCTGCTCTGCTTTGCTCATAGAGGCCACGTCAATCGGCTCTCCGAAATAGACATGCACCTCGGAGGGCTTTACCTTAATCCCCTTATTTCCTTCCAGAATCGCATATACATTTTCCAAGCGGAAAGGCACAATCGGCGCTCCCACCATCGTAGCCGCTTTGATACTGCCTTTCTTAAACTCGGCAATATCAGGGCCCTGACTGCGCGTTCCTTCCGGGAAAATCACCATATTGAGTCCTTCTGTCAGCCGCTGGCTGGCCTCTTTGATCGCGGTGAGAGACTGCCGCAAATTCTCCCGGTCAATGGAGACACAGCCCAGCATGGCCAGAATAGGACCTAAAAAAGGCTTTTTACCCACAGATTTTTTAGAGACAAATGCTGTCGGCGCCTCCATCACGCTCAAAATAGCTGGAATATCCAAATAGCTCTGATGATTGCCGACAAACAAAACGCCCTTTTGCTCTGGCAGATTCTCCAATCCATGATAGATTACCCGCGAACCTGCGATTTTCAGAAGCTTAGCGGCTCTTTCATGTACAAAATCATACCCCATCTG
Organism: Lachnospiraceae bacterium; assembly: GCA_022794035.1. Classification (NCBI taxonomy): domain Bacteria; kingdom Bacillati; phylum Bacillota; class Clostridia; order Lachnospirales; family Lachnospiraceae; species Lachnospiraceae bacterium. The sequence goes on from JAAWDX010000012.1 coordinate 164,162, forward strand.
CCATCCTTCTGCCTGAGGCAGCTTTTTGCTTTTGCGAATATATTTTCTGGCTTCTAAAAACACCTTTGCCATATATGCAGCTGTGCGGATTGTTTCAAACATGTCCATTCCCCATTTCCATGATCATTTTCTTGTCTTTATCATACCGAAAAAACTACTAAAAAGCAAGAATTATTTAAGGATCAACATAAACAGAGGGACTCCGTTTGGAATCCCCCTATCTATGTTATTCATTGTACTTAGCTCTGCGTTTATATGCGATGAGTCCCGCCAGCAGTATGGCTGCCGCAATTAGCATACTCATGCTGCTATATACGCCCTGATCTCCGGTAGCAACGCCCTGATTGCCCGGTGCTACCGCTGTAGAACCCGCGTATGCTTTTTCTGTTTGCAGCTGAATGTCTTCTTCTACTACCGACACATCTCCTGCACCGCCCTGAGATATCTCGTATTCCTCTTTAGATCCCCAGTGCCCCGGAGCTCCTTCTTCTACTGCATCTGCTCCATAGGCAACTGCTATATTGCCGATATCTTTGCCGACTGCCGAAGCTTCCACTCTGGCAGTGAACGTCACTTCATAACGCTCTTCGCCAAAAATATCGCCAATCATAACGCTCAGCATACGACTATCTGCTTGGTATACCGCCGAATCAAGCTTCTGCGGCACACCGCTTGGATCGATCAGATAAATTGTATTTGGATCAACCGTCAGTCCTTCCGGAATCTGATCGGTGATACGCACTCCCGTCCATACGGATCCATACCGGCGATTCTCCACTTTGATGCCATAGCGAATTGTATCGCCTACTTTTACGCCCGTGGCATCTGCTGCTTCATTAACAGCTGTTTTTGAAACCATCGGATCTGGTCCTGGCAAGGGCCTTGCTGTCTCCTCTTCGTTGGGCTTGGCCTCCTGAGAGCTAGTCACGGCATTATCGCCTTCTGCCCATGCAAGATTGGTTAAGCTCTGTGCCGCCTGATTTTCTGATTGGATGGCTTCCTGCCGGATCACTGTTTCAAAAGTCACCGTATAAACATCTGGACTCTCGATATCTCCGATAGGAACCGTTAACATCCGTGTCTCAGCATTATAACATGAGGCTGGTAATGTTTCGAGCTTTATTCCGTTTTTCATCAGAGAAAGGCTACTTGTATCCAGCTCCATGCCCGCCGGAATCTGATCCATAATCTGTACATTCTCCCATGTCCTATATGGATATTGATTCTGCGCACTGATCGAATAGGCCAGCCTGTCGCCTACCAGATTGCGGTCGGTTCGATTTGTATTGACGACGGTTTTGTCCAGCTTGGGCAGCGGATCGCCGATTCGTTCAGCTACAATTTCGATTTGATAATCTTTTTCTACAGCATCCAGCACTACTTTGTTTTCTGTAAGCAGATCACTCCTCAGCTCTCCATTTACATAAATATGAGTGATGACGCTATCCTCTTCTACATTCCATGTGATCTCATAGGGATCGCCTGCTTTTACCGAAGTATTGCTGGCTGTGACGGAAACATTCGCGTCTCCCTGAATCTGCGTCATGACCTTATAATGGTCCTTGGGCAGCACAGGAGCATCCGGATCCTCCGGCTCTGCCACCGGATCCTGTGCAAAGACTACCTGTACACTGTGATCATCCTGAATATCTTCAAAAGGCTGATCTCCGTTTGTTCCTTCTGCCACCGAACGAAACAGCATAATCGGCTGCGGTACTTCTGTATTATAATAGATTTTATTGCCATCGATCGTTACATCCTGCACATGCCATCCCGAAGCTGCCTCCCACTCTACTGTGTAGGCATCGCCGCGTTTTACAATCATCGAATCCGAGATCGTGCCCTGTCCAGTTTTACCCGTGTTAACACGCAGCTGCTCGCTTTCCGGCACTACCACTGTGCCCGCCTGCTGCTTGGGCGCTGCCTCTACCACAACTCGATAATCAGAAACAATATTGGGTACAGTAATTTCTCCCGTCGTCAGATCTGCTGTGATCCCCGGAACTGGATTTCCTGCAGCATCATATACGGTTACGCCAACAAGCTCATAATTGATCGGATCAGCCACGCTGGCATACACGGTGTAGCTGTCTCCAATTGCGACATCGGCTGAAGGCGTGATGCTGCCCGGCCCTCCTGTCAGCTGCGTTGTAACCATAGCGCTTACTGCCGGTGTATTTTCTTTTTCCAGTATGATCTCTACCTTATGATCTGCTTCTACCTTAGAAAAAAGAATTTGATTTTCATGCAACAGATCAGCGCGGTTCATTCCATCTATTTTAACCGCTGTTACTACATATCCGTCACCGGCATTCCAGGTCACTGTATAATTTTCGGTCCTTGGATCATTCTGAGCCATGCGGATGCTCGGCGTTATGGAGCTGCCGGCTCCTCCGCCTGTCAGCTGTGTCTCCACACTGTAAAAGTCGGGCGCCAGCTCTCCCTCATCCACAAACTCTACGAGCACATAATGATGATCTTCAATCGCCGGGATCACCAAGGTTCTATTTTCTTGCGGAAGCTGCATAACACCGTCCAGCCATACAGCCTTGACGGCATATCCTGCTGCCGGCTCATAAGAAACCGTTACATCCGTCCCCTGTCTGTACGGGTTGCTTCCATTTTCTGAAGAAGAAAGTATAATCTGCCCTTCTCCTTTCTGGCCCAGCGTTACATTCCAAAGCTTGATCCATTTGGCATAGAATTTAACTCCGTCCAGATATTCAGGCCTACTCATATCAAATACATCATCTTTGGAAACAGGCTCTCCCTCTCCATTAATATCCTCGTACCAGCCAAGAAATTCATATCCCGGCCGCACCGGAGGCTTAGCGATCGAGGCCAATTTCCCTGTATCGCTTAAAAGCGTCTGTGTATAATGATCGGTACCGTCATTGTGATAAAAGTTGGCGCGATAGGCGCTCACACTGACGGGAATTACCAGATCCTCGCTCACATTCCCTGCATAATCCACGGCAAAAGCATGCACGTAATACTGCTTGCCCGGCTCCAGAGCAGCTGTTTCATAATTAACAACTGCCTCTGCACTGGAGGCACGCATTACCTGAGCCGTTGGTACAGAGGATAAAACGATCGGCGTCTCGCTGGTATTCACAGCGCTCACATAATATCCACGAAGACCTGATTTAGCCGTTCCTTTATAAATCGATGCATCATCCGGATTGGTCGCCGTGCTTGACCACACCTCATCCGGATATGTCACTCCAGTAGACTGATCGATGCTCGCCGCTCGAATCCCTTGAATCCTGTATGCATATGTTGTGCCGTAATCTTCTGATCCATTTAAGGCAATCGTCGCTGTATAAGTACTCAAATCTGCCGCCGGCGTTACACCGGCCAGCTGTCCACTTGGCTTTTGCGGCGCTGCTTCATCGATGAACGAAGAATCCCGGGCCGTCGTCGTCGTTGTTGTCTGCGCGATATAAATCAGCGTATTGGCAAACACCTTCGCTTCGTCCAGCGTAGCCTGTCCGTTAGAATGCCCTGTCTGAATCATCGCATAAGGGCCCTTCGTAATCAGATAATAATTATCCGTCGAACCCGTCACGCCCGGCGTTACGCGATTGACCACATTGCCGGCCGCATCGGAAAACTGCATCCAGACACGGGTAGTGCTAGTATTGGGCACATACTGCCCCAGCACATGCGCAGCCGGAATCGTTAAGGTCGCTCCCTCCAGATTCCAGGGGCGGCTGGTCAAAAATCCAGTATCGACTACCTTAACATTGGTATTAAGATAGCTCACGCTCGTTCCCGGAAGCGTAATCCCTAAAAAGTCATCCTGTGCAAAGCGGTTAAAATAAGGATGTCCGCTTACACCATTAGTAACTGTATCATGACCGAACATAATACCGCCGCCGGCTTGAGCAAACTCAAGCGTCGCTTGCTGCGAAGCAGCATTCAGATCCTGATTGGCATTGGCATCATAGGTGCCAAACATAAGTACATTATATTTATATGTCCCATCCGCATTTTTAAGATAGGCATTGGGATTGCTGTTATACTGACTGATCTCAATCGCGTCTACCTGAATGATCCCGCGCCCTACTGTCGTAGCGGTGCCATCATAGTCGGTTGCCGCCATCCCCATCCAGTTTTTCAGATAGGCCGTGCTGGCCGCATTGGGCGCCACATTGAGCACTCTCACGCTGCCGTCCCGCGCATCCACATCAACCGGTGAACGCGTTTCCCAGTTGCTCCATGTGCCGTTTTCATTTTTCTTTGACTGCCACATCCGATAGGTATAAGGCCTGGCTGGATCTGCCATTCCCTCGCCCGGCCGCTGCGGATTCTCATACGGGAAGCTCCATTCCAGCTCTGCTGTGATGCCTCCGTCATTTGCAACCGTATAATACCCGTTTAGATTGATTTTGCCTTCCTCGTATGTAGGCTTCACATAATCGGCCGGTTTTTGCCCTGAAGCCTCTCTTGTATCCGATGAATCTGCCTGCGCATTGACAGCAGGCAGGCCTGTGCCTGCACACAGCATTGCCAGTGCCAGAATCATGGATACTACTTTTCTCTTTTTCATCGTATCCTCCATGCTGAAATGCATTTATTCTTGAAGCATAATATATTTATATATACCACAAAAATTTTTTCATTGCAATGCTTTCAGCAGAGATAACGCATAAAAAAACAGCCTTTCTCACGAAAGGCTGTTTTGATTTGACTAAATACTCTTACAGCTCTGCAAAATATTTGATCGTTCTAACCATCTGGCTGGTATAGGAGTTCTCGTTATCATACCAAGAAACTACCTGTACTTCGCTGGTGCCGTTGTCCAGATTGATTACCATGGTCTGCGTAGAATCAAACAGAGAACCATAGGTGATACCAATAATATCAGAAGATACGATCGGATCCTCGTTATAGCCAAAGGAATCAGAAGCAGCAGCCTTCATAGCAGCATTGATCTGATCTACCGTTACATGACCCTCTACAATAGCGGTCAGGATGGTGGTAGAACCAGTCGGAACCGGTACACGCTGTGCGGAACCGATCAGCTTGCCGTTCAGCTCCGGAATAACCAAACCGATTGCTTTGGCAGCACCGGTAGAGTTAGGAACGATATTTACCGCACCGGCACGAGCGCGGCGCAGATCGCCTTTTCTATGCGGACCATCCAGAATCATCTGGTCGCCGGTGTAGGCATGGATTGTGCTCATGATACCGCTCTTAATCGGAGCCAGATCATTCAGAGCCTTAGCCATAGGAGCTAAGCAGTTGGTGGTACAGGATGCAGCAGAAATAATCTGGTCATCCTTGTCCAGCGTATTCTCATTAACGCTGAAAACAACGGTCTTCAGATCGTTGCCAGCAGGTGCGGAAATAACGACCTTCTTAGCGCCGGCATCAATATGAGCCTGGCTCTTTGCTTTGGACGTATAGAAACCAGTACACTCCAGAACAACGTCAACGCCCAGCTCGCCCCACGGCAGATCAGCAGCATCTTTCATGCTGTAGATGGTGATCTCTTTTCCGTCTACGATGATAGAGCCCTCGCCTGCCTTCACCTCATGGCCGTCGTAACGTCCCTGAGAAGAATCATACTTCAGCAAATGAGCCAGCATTTTAGGATCTGTTAAATCGTTGATCGCTACTACTTCATAACCTTCAGCACCGAACATCTGTCTGAATGCCAGACGACCAATGCGTCCAAAACCGTTAATAGCAACTTTTACCATTGGAATCATCCTCCATAAAGTTTAAAATTTTACAGCCTCTATTTTACGCCAGTTTTCTGACATTGTCAAGCGATTAACATAGTTTCTGCATAAAACTGCGGCGGCCTTCTTAAATCTGCTGGCTTTCCTCTTTTTCGCGCTTTGCGCGCTGCTCCTTCTGATGCAGGCGGTACACAAAAAGACCAAACAGGATAATCATGGCACCGGTGAAGCAGGGCATGATCTGCCCGGTTACGAAGGTTTTGCCAAATAGCTCAAACGAACAGTCCTGAAAGGCTGACATGAAAAATATGGCGTAATAGGTGCCGCACATAGCGCCCAGATTGGCAAAGGTGGAGCTGACTGACAGGCAGATGGTCTGGCTTTCTTTGGGCAGATGATAAAATGACATGTTGGGAAGGATGATATTGAGCGCCGGAGAAAAGATATAGCAAAGCAGTGCTACGACCAGATAAAACCATTCTGTCCCCTCCATAACGAGCGCATGTGTAAAAAATATAATGCCATATGCAAATAAAACCTTATACAGCGCGGAGAGCCACGAGGTGCGGTCTATGTAATTGGCCCAGCGCCGGCGCACCAAAAAGACCATCGGCACATACAGGGCGGCACAGATATTGATAAAGGAATAGCTCATATTCAGCGTATCCAGCATGTAAACGGTGTAATAGGAGCCGGAGGTCGTGGCTACAAAGTTCCAGAAAAACAGAATCAGGATGGATGGAATGTACTGCTTATGCTTAAAGGGCTCTGTAAAAATGGCTTTCAGCTTGACGGGGCCTTTTGTGTCTTCATAGGGATATTCTTTGATCTTGGTCAGCCAGAAAATATCGCCTGCGGCGAAAAACAGCGCTGCGATACGCAGGATGGTAAATCCTGCCAGTGCCTCTCCCTCCGCCTTAAAATGATCCAGCACAGAGCTGCCCAGTAGCACAAAGATATAGATTGCCAGGTTGTTAAAGGCAGTGGACTGTGAAAAATGCGTGGCTCTTCTGCTTTCTGGGATGCTGCCCATATGCCATAGCGAAACGCCCTGCGCTGTGGAGGCAGATACGATGTTCAAAAGCGCGATGCAGATAAGCACCAGCGCGACCTGTACTGAATTTTGAAATGGCAGAAAGCAGACAATCCCAATGAGGACAATGTTGCTGAAAAGAACGATAATCCGGGAAATGATCAGCAGCTTTTTACGCTTTTCAAAGCGGTTCAGAAGCAAGGGACTCAGCAGCTGGAACGTGTTGCACAGGTATACAATGACATTGACCAGGCCGATCTGCACCGTGCTGGCCTTCAGATAAATCAAAAGCCCGGTGAGAAAATTTCCGCCAACTAAATTAGCCGCTACATTGTAAAAACAATTTTCGGTTAAAATGCGGTATCGGTTGGTTTCCTTTTCGTCACACGGGCTTAGCTTATGCAGTATTCGATTTTTTACATCTACATATTTCATTGGCATTCCCTCTCGTTGCCATTAAGAATAGTAGTTGTATGATACCTGATTTTTTGTATTTGTCAACGGGGTAATGAATGGACTATTGGCAACAAAACCAGTATTATTTCACGCGGAGGTCCGTTTTGCGCTGATAGCGCTCTGTTTGTTTAAGATATTCGATCAGCATGAGCGGCCAGTCTGTCTGGATCAGATCAAATCCGCGATCAGCCAGCCAGCCCCATCCCTCCTGCAAAGAGGCTGTCAGCGCTGTATCATCAGAATGACCGGCAGCCAGCTGATCCCGATAATTATAGATAATGGCATTGGCCCATACCAGCTTGCCATCCTGATGCATCCGGTCAATAAAGGCTGGCGCTGCTACCGCGCTTTCTTCACGGGTAAAGAGTACTTCGGCCCCCACATATCGGATCTTTCTGCGCATGAGCGCCTCATGCAGCGGATGCTCTTCCTTTACAATGGGCATGAACGGAAGATCCGGCGAAAGCTCTTCTAAAACCTGAAGCACCTGTTCTGACAAGCTGCTTTTTACTAAGATCTGATCGATCATATCATGCCGTTTGATAGCGTGATATATTTCTTTTGGACAGCCCCAATATTTATCTACATTGATTAAACATTTCCCTTTAAATTGCTCCAGAAGCTCATCAAAGCTTGGCAGTCCAAACTGTGTCGGCGTTCCGTCCGGATTCAGATAGCGCAGCTTTTTTACTTCTGCATGACTCAGCTCTCCAATATGCTGATCTATCCCTAAATATCGTTTTTCCATCCCCGGATGAAAAATGACCAGCACACCGTCTGCTGTTATATCTACATCGGTTTCAATCATATCTGCGCCCTGCCGAAGCGCTGTCTCATAGGCCGGCACCGTATTGCAGGGAATATTGCCCCCGCTGACACCGCGATGGGCGACAATGATCCTATGCTCTTTTGCTATGTTCTGTAAATCGAATTTCATCTCTAATTCCTCTCTGTTTTTACTATATAGGCTGTCCATTTCTCATCCCAGCGGCGAATCAGCGTTTCTTCCTCTAGCCGCTGCCACTCCTCCTCTAGTCTCTCATGCTTAAGCTCCTCCATGAGCTGCATTCTGTACGCTTCCTTGGCGGATTCAAGCTGCTTCTCGTATTCCATCTCATCTGTCGGCGTCGGCGTGCAATAGGAAATCACCTGCACGATTAAGTACCCATACTCTGTTTCAATGACCGGCGTTATCTCTCCGAGCGATGTCTGAAAGATGATTTCTGCTGCCTCCGGGTCGATCTGTCCATAATAGAGATAACCGTACTCTCCCTTTTTATGCTGCACGGCCCCTTGAGAAAATACGGGATTTTCTTGTTCTGCCTCTTCTCTTTCTTTCACCATCTGCCCAAATGTTTCTGGCGTTAGCTGCGCATGCAGCTCCTCGGCCTCCTGCAAAATCAGCTCCTTCTGAGCATCCGAATAGGAAATCCATTCTCCATCTGCCCACTGCCCCGTGTACATCATAAGGAAGCGCACTGCTGCTGTCTGCAGATACTGCTGCCGGTCCAGCACTTCATACACGGCAAATGCTTCACGCTGTCTTTGCGCGATTTGTTCCTCGTTGCTGCCAGCTAAAAATTTGGCTTCTTTTTCATAGCGGTACGCCTTATAATTCTCTTCTAGGATCTGCCTGAGCAGCGCTTCATCGATCTGATGCTTATCCATATAAGCCTGCCCCAGTTCTCTTTGCAGCCTTTCTACCTGCGCCTGAAGCGCCTCAGCCTCTCCCTCTTTTAATGAGCTTACCAGCGGCTGGATCGCCTTGATCCGCACGATGGACTCTAAAACTCTGTCCATCGCGGTTTGCTTCGGATCGAGCCCCAGAATCTGCAGGTCCCAGATCTCCTCTGTGGCCATGCCTTCAAATTCATTGCACAGCAGATGCCAATACACCATTGCTTCATTGGCGTATACCATTTCGTCTCCCACCTGCAAAATTCGGATCTGATCCGCTCTTTTGCCGCTTTGAAGGCTGAGGATCAAAAGCCCCGCCGCGAGCATCGCGGTCAGAGCGGCTCCCAGCAGCCATTTCCGGCCGTGCCGGCTCATGACGCGGCCTCCGGCTCCTGCCGAAGCGCCCAGATGCTCTGCATGGCTTCTTTGATGCGGCGCAGCAGAATCTGATCCTTGGCGCTGTCCTCGATGCGCAGTGTGAGCTTGGCGTTTTTCTGGTCGGAAACAAACCAAGCATCTCCCTTGTGCTCGCTTAAATAAGTGGTGAGCTTGATGGGATCGAGCGGCGCGTCGGGGCGCAGCTGCAAGCTGAGCATTCCCTTCTTATAGGACAGCAGATCGCTGCCGGACTGGTTGGCCAGCGCCTTGATATAGGAGATATCCAGCAGGTTGCTGACGCACTGCGGCATGTCGGCGTAGCGGTCTGTGAGCTCATCCTGCATGTCATAATAATCCTCTTCTCCGCGGATGGCGGCGATTTTCTTATAAATATCCAGCTTCTGACTTTCGTTGGCAATGTAGGTGGAGGGCAGGTAGGCGTTGACCTTGATATAGACGGTGGTCTCAAAGCTCTCGGCCACAGGCTGGTGCATGACGCGGCTCATAGCCTCCTGCAGCAGCTTGCAGTACAGCTCATAGCCCACGGCGCCCATATGTCCATGCTGCTCCGGCCCCAGCACATTGCCGGCGCCTCGGATTTCAAGATCACGCATGGCGATCTTAAATCCGCTGCCAAATTCGGTGAGTTCACCGATGGCCTCCAGCCGCTTTTCAGCCGCTTCCTGCAGCACCTTGCCCCGCCGGTACAAAAAGTAGGCGTAGGCCATCCGCGTGCTGCGCCCTACGCGTCCCCGCAGCTGATATAGCTGTGCCAAGCCCATGGTGTCGGCATTTTCAATGATAATCGTATTGGCATTGCTGATGTCTAGCCCTGTCTCGATGATCGTGGTACAGACTAGCACGTCGATTTCGCCCTCGATAAACCGCAGCATGACGCGCTCAAGCTCACGCTCGCTCATCTGCCCGTGGGCAAAAGCAACGCGCGCCTCCGGCACCATCTCCTGCACGCGGGATGCGGCTTCCTCAATATTGCCCACCCGGTTGTGCAGATAAAACACCTGCCCGCTGCGGCCCAGCTCGCGGTAGATCGCCTCGCGCACTGTCTGGCTGTCGTCCTCCATCACATAGGTCTGAATCGGCTGACGATGCTGCGGCGCATCCTCCAGCAGGCTCATATCCCGCATTCCGTTTAGGCTCATATGCAGTGTGCGCGGGATCGGCGTGGCCGAAAGCGTGAGCACGTCTACTTCCTTTTTCATGGCTTTCATTTTTTCTTTATGCGATACGCCAAAACGCTGCTCCTCATCGACGACCAGGAGCCCCAGATCTTTAAAAATCACATCCTTGCTCAGGAGGCGGTGCGTGCCAATCAAAATATCGACTGAGCCCACGCGGGTTCCTTCAAGGGCCAGCTTGATCTGCTTGGGCGTGCGAAAGCGCGAAAGCAATTCGATATTGACCGGATAATCACGCATGCGATTGACAAAGGTCTGATAGTGCTGCTGAGCCAAAATCGTTGTCGGCGCTAAAAAGGCGACCTGTTTGCCTTCCTGCACGGCTTTAAAGGCTGCGCGGATGGCCACCTCTGTTTTGCCGTAGCCTACGTCGCCACAGATCAGACGATCCATAATCTGCGGGCTTTCCATGTCCCGCTTTGTATCCTCGATCGCCGTTAGTTGGTCATCGGTTTCTTCAAATGGAAAGGCTTCTTCAAATTCCTTCTGCCATACTGTGTCCGGCCCATATTGATAGCCCTTTTTATTCTGCCGCTCGGCATAAAGCGCGACCAGATCCTCGGCTAGCTTGGCAACGCCCTCTCGCACCTTGGTCTTGGTACGCTGCCAGTCGTTTCCTGCCAGCTTATTGAGCTTCGGCTTTGCATCCTCGCCTGCCACATAGCGCTGAAGCATATCCAGCGATGTGGTGGGAACGTATAAGGCTCCGCCATCCTTATAGACGATCTTAAAATAATCGCGCTTGCTGTCGCCGTCCTCCATCTGCACAATGCCATGATAGATGCCTACACCATGATTTTCATGTACGACGTAATCACCCACAGTTAGATCACTGAAGCTGCTGATTTTCTGCCCGTTTTTAAATTTTCTGCGTCGTTTTGCGCGCCGGCGCTGCCCGCTTTCGGAAAGCTCTTTCATGGAAATCAGCACAAATCCGGCCTCCGGATAGGAAAAACCTCGTCCGAGCCCTCCTTTGGCTACGGCAATACTGCCTCTTTTGGGCATCTCGCTCATATCCTCATAAGCATACGCTGGCAAGCCTTCTTCAAGGATGCGGGAGACCATGCGCTGCACGCGCAGCAAACTGTCTGTTAGTACCACTGTGCGGTAGTTGAGCTTGACATTGCCGCGCAGCTCGTCCAGCAGCAGCTTTTCATCGCCTTGAATTACGTTGATGGAACGGCTGTTGATCCGCAGAATATCTTTAATATGAAATACATTTTGATTGCTTCCCAGCAGGCTGCACAAATAGACCCTTGAAAAGGGCTCCCATTCGTCCTCGATCTCTGCAAGCGTGGGAAACATGTGTGCCTGTCCCGGCAACAGGTAGCCTTTTTTTAATCGCCCTGTCAGGCTGTTTTTCAGTTCGTCCTCTAAGACCTTGGCCTTTTCTGCAATACGTGCCGGATCCTGCAGATAAAGTACACTTTCCGGTGATAGATAATCTAAAATGGTGACTGTGTTTTCATAAAATAAGGAAGCGTAGCTTTCCAGCCCGCGCAGGCGCTGCTCCTCCAGGCGCTGCAAGAGGTTCTGCGTGATCTCTTCTAAACGCTGTGCTTCTTCTGCTAAATTCTGTTTCAGCAGATTGGCGGCGCCTTCCTTTGCTTCTGCCTCAATGCGCTTTATACCTTTTTCGCGCTGCTCATCGGATATCACAATTTCTGAAACCGGAAAGACGGTAATATATTCAAGCCGGTGGGCGCTGCGCTGCGTCTCGGTGTCCAGCACTCTAATCGAATCGATTTCGTCGCCCCACATTTCTAAGCGATAAGCCGTATCCTCTGTTATCGGATAAATATCGATAATGCCGCCGCGCACAGAAAATTGTCCGGGCGCCTCTACCTGCTCGCTGCGCTCATAGCCCATCTGCAGGAGGCGCGGCAGCAGCCATTCCAGCGGCAGCTCATCGCCGATTCGCCGGCGCAGAATAAAGCTTTCCCATACCTTTTGGGGAACGAGCCTATCGTAAAGAGCTTCCATCGACATGACGATAGTTGCTGCTTTTCCTTCCCGGAGCGCCTGCAGCACTTTCATACGATCTTCTTCTATCGCTAAGCCTCTAACGTCGGCACGATAAAACAGAGGGTCTTTGGCCGGAAAATACCAACATCCTTTGGGATCGTAAAATTTGAGCTCTTCATACACTTCCTTGGCTTTCATCTCATTGCTGGCCACAACAACTGACGGTCTTTTCGTAAAATAAGAAAATGCGGAGATCAAATGATTCTGTACGGAATCACCGGCCCCCGATAACAAAAACGGTTCTTTTTTTTCGATATGCTCCAGCGCTATCTGAATCTGTGCCTCGCTTCGGATTGGCTCCCATAACCCCTGCATGTTTGCTCCTTATCCCTTTTTGATGTTATATAAATTCATGGCCTTATCCATGCCTTTAGTGACAATCGCCTGTACCGCCTGGGCAGCCTCCTGAATTGTTTCTTTTATAACAGGAAGCTCCTCCGGTGTGAATCTGCCCAGCACATAATCTGCCAGATCCCATCCCTGCGGCTTTTCTCCCACGCCAATGCGTACTCTGGGGAATTCCTGTGTGCCTAAATGGGCAATGATGCTTTTCATTCCATTATGACCGCCGGCCGATCCTCCTTTGCGCAGGCGCAGCTGTCCGAATGGCAGTGCAATGTCATCATACACTATGATCACATGATCTGCCGGGATTTTATAAAAGCCGGCAACTGCCTGGACGGCAATGCCGCTGTTATTCATATATGTCATTGGTCTGCATAAAATGCAGCTTTCTCCCTCAATTTCTCCTTGCGAGATCAGTGCCTGGAACTTTCCTCGCTCTGATGAGAAATGCTGCTGCTCATGCAGGCACATCGCTGCCTCAAACCCAACATTGTGACGAGTTGCTGCATATTTTAAATCCGGATTGCCTAATCCTGCAATTAGATACATGGTTTCCTCCGCTTTATTTTCTAATATTTCCTGAAAATTTATTGTACCACGACTTGAAAATAAGCGCAATATCTACCGCTTTAAAGAAAAAATCTCTTTGGCATGGCACAGAGACAGAATTGATCCGATACTATAGATAGGAGGTGATTGGATGATTGAGAGGGAAACACTGACAGAACAATTAAAACAGAGCTTTTTGGATACCTATCTTCGGATTGCAGAGCTAGATAAAGTATTGATTCATTCTCCTGGTACCCTAATTTGGAAGGGCAAGGAGAAAAAGTACTCATATTGGCAGTACTATGTAAAGGGAAAGCAATTTCAACATTACGTTAGACCTGCTGAGCTTGCTGCCGTACAAAATGAGATTCGTGTTATGAAAGAGCAAAAAAGGCGTCGATCTGCTTTACGCACCTTTTTATCCTCCATAAAACGTGCGCTTCGCGCCTTTAAAATTCAGTGGCAGGAAATCTTGGCCGCCCATGAGCAGCAGCTGGCGGAAAAGAAAAAACAGCAGACTCTGCACCAAAGGGCTAAAAACATTGCAGCTAAGAAAAAATACACACATCAGTATAAGCATGCCACCGACCGCGGAGATCTAGTCGCATCAAAATCAGAGGAAATCATAGCTAATCTGCTTTTTTCCAGAGGGATCCGCTATGAATATGAGAAACCTATCACCATTGGAAGCTGGCACCTAAAGCCTGATTTTACCGTATGGAGAAAAGACGGAAGCATGCTCATCTGGGAACATGCCGGACTCGTGGATGATGAAAAGTATGCCCGCAAGTTTCAACAAAAGCTGGAGGTATACAAAAGCGCAGGCTTTACTCCAACCAAAAATCTAATCGTGACGGAAGATGAAAACGGCGCCTTCAGCGCGGAAGAAGCACGCCGAATGATATATTTATATAAATTGGATTAACTAGGGACGCTTCTATTCTGGGAAAGCACCTGGTTTTCCCCTCTTCCACTAGAGGTCCGTCCCCTAAGCATTTTAGATCCCTGGGGCAGGTCCGTCCCTCTCTTCTTTTAGTCGTGAAATGAAATTAAAATAAGGCGACCACGTATATAATATCTGATTTTACCCACGATTAAAAACACTATCTTAAAAACCACTGACAAAAACCCAATTTGAGCCATTGAGAAAATAAAAAAGGGGTAGGGAAAGCGATCAAAAAAACACAAAATAGTCGTGTTATCTGGTTAATGTTTTCATACAACTACTAAATTAGTAGTGACAACTAAATTAGAACTTCATTGCACTGGCAACTTAGTAGTGGCTAATAGGACACAGAAAAGAAATACCCGGCAATTCCCCGTCATGGGAAATATAAAAATTAAAAACAAGGACAAAATAGTCGTGAAATAAAAAGAAAGATGCTAAACAACGACTAAATTGGTAGTGGCGCCTTATAAAACGATATTTTCACTGGTAAAATTGAGTTTACGGATCTTCTAAAGCCTTGCTACACAATACTTTCGTAAAATCCCTTGCTATTTTTCGACTTTATGAATATACTGTATGAACAAGGATTTGTCCCATTTTGTATAATAAAAAGGGCAGTGTATCACGCTTACACCAAGCCAGAACGAAAATATAGGCTCTGACTTTAAATCTTAATTGATATATGGAGGAAAACATGAAAAAAATTCATTTTATCGGCATCGGCGGAATCAGCATGAGCGCCATCGCTCTCATTATGAATAGTAAAGGCTACTACGTATCTGGTTCTGACTGCAATCCGTCCAAAATTACAGAACACCTGACCGAAGCCGGTATCCATGTTACCATTGGCCAAAAAGCTGAAAACATCACACCTGATATGGATATCATAGTATACACAGCAGCCGTTCACGAAAATAACCCCGAGCTTATCGCCGCCCGCGCAACGCAGGCCCGTGTCATCACGCGCGCCATGATGCTTGGCGAACTGTTAGACGAATTTCCCGTCCCCGTTGGCGTGGCCGGAACACATGGCAAAACCAGCACCAGCAGCATGCTCGCCTATATCTATCTAGCCGCCAAACTCGATCCAACCGTCGCCATCGGCGGCATTCTGCAAAATCTCGGCGCCAATTACCGTATCGGCCACGGTACGCACATGCTGATAGAAGCCTGCGAGTACACTGACAGTTTTTTACATTTTCATCCACTGTACAATATTATTACCAATATCGAAGAAGATCATCTTGATTATTTTCGAGATCTAGCACATATTCAGGACTCCTTCCATCGGTATGTCGCCGGCATGAAAAAAGGAGGCGCGCTCATCACCTCCCCCCAATGCGCCCAATTATTTAGCGACCTTCCTGTGCGCATTCTTACCGTTTCTCTCGATGAGCCCGCCGACATCACCTGTCAAAACATCACGCATTTACCCCATACGCTCGGCTCCTCTTTCGACCTAATTTACCAAGGAGAAAATCTAGGCCGTCTGGAGCTTCCTGTTCCTGGAAGGCACCTTCTTTACGATGCCCTATGCGCCGCGGGCGCAGCATTGGCCGAGGGACTCCCCTTCTCCGCTGTGTACGAGGGATTGAAGGCCTATCAAAGCACACAGCAGCGCTTCGAATACAAGGGAATGTTTCAGGGTGCCAAAGTTATTGATGATTATGCCCATCACCCTTCCGAGATCCGGGCCACCTTGCTCACTGCGCAAGAGGTCCCACATCAAGAGCTATACGTTGTTTTTCAGCCCCATACTTACAGCCGAACGATCGCGTTCTTTGATGATTTTGTGCGAGCTCTCTCCTTAGCAGACCATGTCATTTTAGCCGACATCTACAGTGCCTCCCGCGAAGTCGATACCGGAGAGATTAACTCCGCTATGCTCGCCGATGCCATCGCAAAAACTGGCACAGATGTCCATTATTTTCCATCGTTCGATGAAATTGAAAAATTTCTTCAAAAAAACATTTCCACCAATGACCTGTTGATAACTATGGGGGCTGGAAAAGCCGTAGATATCGCTAATCATCTCATCAGTCAGCAGTAATCCACATTATCCACACTTGTTCGCTCCAAACAAGCGTTCAGGTATTTGTGGATAACTTTCTCAATTTTGTGGATAACTTTTCTTTAAAAATCCAGCATAAACAAAGACTTTTAGCTAAAAAACAATTCAATGCCCTCTAGTTATCCACACGGCTGTGAATAACTTATATAGCCATCCGGTGGATTTGTCCCCTCTTCACAACCCAAAGCAGGTAGTGTATAATATGTAACATCTAAACAGATTCGGCAAAGCTTTTGTCGAATCTGTCCCTTTACTCTCAATACCAAAAGAAAGTTGGAAATTCGTATGCCTGCTCTGTTATTCCAAAAACGGGAAGCCGATTTTGCCACTCCCATTTCTGATGATTTTATTCTGCATCACATGCCCTCTGCCAATGGAAATTATGTCAAAGTCTACTTATATGTTTTTCACTATTTTTACAGAGGACAAGCCAACGACCTAAGCTTTTCCACAAAGGAAGTAGCAGCCTCGCTCCGCATGCTGGAATCCGATGTACTGCAAGCCTTGCAGTATTGGCATGCCCAGAAAGCTTTAACGCTCACTGAAAATGGAGAACAGCTCTGGCTCTCCTTCCCGCCGTTTGGCGCCCTGCCGCCATCTGGGTCCGACCCCACTGGCACCGAGCATCCCAAAGTGGTCCGGGTAGAACATAAGCC
This sequence comes from Lachnospiraceae bacterium, assembly GCA_022794035.1. NCBI lineage: Bacteria > Bacillati > Bacillota > Clostridia > Lachnospirales > Lachnospiraceae > Lachnospiraceae bacterium. The sequence goes on from JAAWDX010000012.1 coordinate 181,187, forward strand.
AACCTATTCTCCAGAGGAAATCAATATTTATGAGCAGAATCCTCTGATTAAAGATCTGTTTTCCAGTGCGTCCCGCCTTCTCGGCGAACAGTTCAGCTTTCCCAATCTTTCTCTTTTATTCAGCTTTTATGATTATTATCGGCTGCCCATCAATGTCATCAAATTTTTGTTGGAATACTGCATTCAGAATGGCAACCGAAGTCTTCGTTACATCGAAAAAGTAGCGCAGGACTGGTCTGATCATGGCATCACAACTTTAGAAGCTGCCCACGCCTATGTAAAACGCTTTGATTTATATCGTCCTATCATGAAAGCTTTAGGAATCAGCGAACGCAGGCCTACGGAGCAGGAAATTGAAATGATGGATCGCTGGCTTTACCAATATGGTCACAGTCTGGAGCTCATTACAGAAGCGGCAGCACGTACGATGCGTAAAACAGGCAAACCAAGCTTCAAATATATGGAAAGCATCTTAAAATCCTGGTCCGAAAATCAAATTCGCACCTTAGAAGATGTAAACCGCAGCGATGAAGCCTTTGCTGCTAAGCGTAATGCCGCTAATACTACTTCTGCGCGCGCTCCTAAGGGCAGTAATTTCCATACATATATCGGCCGTGATGACTGGGATTTTGAAAGCATTGAAAAGCATGCGCAGCAGCAGCTGTATTCACAGGAAGGGAACTAAACCATGTCCATATCAGAAACACATATTGCTCAAATTCTTCGGGAGTACGACAGTATGCGATCGGCTGCTGAGGCGCAGGCATTGCAGCGCCGGCAGCAGCTGTACCGTCATATTCCCCGTATCAAGGCGATCGACCGGGAGCTTGAGGCCTTTGGTCTTCGCGCTGTCCAGACCTATCTGCGTACCGGCACCGATAAAGCCTTAGTGATTTCTGAACTTAAGCAGCAAAATCAAAGACTTCTTTCTGAGAAACAGCAGCTCATGGCATCAGCCGGCTATCCTGACGATTACTTAGCAGTGCAGTATCACTGCCCGCTTTGCCGCGATACCGGTTATGTAGATGGCCAAAAGTGCCGCTGCCTCCGTCAGCGATTAATCGATCTGGCTTATGACCGTTCTAACTTAAAAGCTGTATTGCAGAGGGAAAATTTAGCCACCTTTTCCCTTGCCCGCTTTTCCTCAGATCCTGTTTCCGGAGAGCCCTACTCTCCCTCAGAAAATGCAAGGCAGGTACATGAATTTGTTCTGCATTTTATTCAGAACTTTCCGCAAAACACACCTGCAAACCTTCTTTTTTACGGTCCCACCGGAACCGGAAAAACATTTTTTTGCAATTGCATTGCCAAAGCACTTTTAGATGCAGGCTTTATCGTGCTTTATATGACAGCCTCCGAGCTCTGCAGCGCCTTTGAAGCCTTTCGTTTTCGTGATAAGAGCCGTTCTGCATCCGGAGATATTCATGAACTGATTGATGATTCGGACCTACTCATCATCGATGATCTGGGTACTGAATTTACTACCGCCCTCTCCTCCTCCGACATGTTTCAATGCATCAATCAACGGCTTCTGCATCAAAAATCAACCATCATTTCAACGAATCTAAACCTAAGTCAGATCAGCAAGGTATATACCGACCGCATAGCCTCCCGCATCTCGGGAAGCTATCGCCTGATCAAGCTCTATGGTCCGGATTTGCGCAGACAATTTTAAAAAATAACCCCTTAATTTATAAGGAGGAAAGCATCGTAAGCTGCTTTCCTCCTTATTTTTATAATAAAGAAGCTTTATACCCTTCGCCCCAATCCTGCATAGAATCCAGAATTGGCTTTAAACTTTTTCCAAGCTCCGTTAAAGAATACTCTACTTTTGGCGGAACCTCCGCATATACCTGGCGAGTTACAAGCCCGCTTTCCTCCATATCGCGCAGCTGCGCTGTCAAAACTTTTGGGGATACATTACCAATAGACTTTTTAAGTTCTCCAAACCGTTTGGTTCCCGGTATCAAATCCCGGAGAATCAAAACTTTCCATTTGTCACCAATCAACATAAGCGTGGTTTCAACAGGACAAGCTGGCAATTCTCTTGTTGTATTTTGGTCTTTCATACGAAATCTCCCTTTATAATTTCCAAATAATACTTATGACCATATAATACCATATTTACCATTTGGTATCAATATTTCCAATGATCAATAAAAAATTTTTTGCCCCGAAAAGCCCATAAATACTGCAAAGGTCACCTTGCCGCCCCCTTAGTTACCTAAAAGTGCGTACTTTACAGTCCAAATCAGCCTGCCTATAATATAGCCAAGAGTTACGGAGACGGCCGCTCCAAGACTAAAAACAAAATTTATAATCCATGATGAAAACAGATAAGGAGAATTATACCATGAACAAGAATTCATTTACCACCGTAACACTCACTAAAGGCGAGCTGAATATTTATGATTTTGGCAGTGTAAAACTGCATGCCTATAAGACCAACGATTTTATTGACGATGAAGTATTCATTGTAGAGAAAAACGGCAAGGCCGTTGTGATTGAATCTCCCTGCTTCTTTGACAACATTCAGGAGCTTACCGAATACCTAAACCATTTGCAAATAGCGGGCGTGCTAATTGCTTACCATGGTGCAGGAGCCACTTTCCTTCCCGACGCTGCGAAATATGCTACACCAAATGCCAAAGCCTATTCCGAAAATGGCGGCGGAAAAGCCCTGATCGATAACTTTACCAGTGCATTCGGAAAAATCTTTGATCACTCTGTGCATCAGATTACCGATATCCTTAGCCCCGGTAAGGTAACCATCGGCGGCATCGACTTTATCATCAAACAAACAAACGATGCCTTTGATGTAGAGATCCCCGAGATCAACGCAGTATATACTCATATGCTGGGGCATGATTGCCACTCCATCGTTGCTGGTGCCGGACATGCCGATGCAATCATTGCAGAGCTTCACAGCTATATTAAAAAGGGCTATGATCTAATTCTCACCTCTCACTATACTCCAGAGGATTTAAAAGATGCTGAGACAAAAATCAACTATCTGGAAAACCTCAAAAAAATTGCCGCAGGCGTTAAAAGTGCTGATGCATTCAAAATAGAGGTGAATAAGCAATACCCTCAGTACAGTGGTCAGAATTACCTTGATATGACGGCAGGCTTCTTTTTTGCCTGATCAGATAATTTAAGCACTCCGGGGCTTTCATAAAGATAGCCCCGGAGGAAAATATCCACTTAAGGATCCGTGCGTAAAATATTTATTTAGGTGTGATAAACTATGACACAAATGGCAGCCAGAATCTATTTAATCCAATCACTTTTAAACGAACAGTCCTCATATACAGACATTCCTATTCCGACGAATCAACAAGAACAGAAAAATCTGCTTCGTTCATTATTCAATATTCGGATGCCAAATCCGATATCCAATGATTTTCTTCAGATGCAGAACCTGTATTTACAGGAGGAAATCGCAAGAAAAGGCATTACAGACATCGCTGATTTACAGCCGATTCGAAATAACCTATATCTTTGGCAGGGTGATATTACGACGCTTCGCTGCGATGCGATCGTCAATGCCGCCAATAGTCAAATGCTCGGCTGCTTCTGTCCCTGTCACAATTGTATTGATAATGCGATCCACACCTTTTCCGGTGTCCAGCTCCGCCTTGCCTGTGCTGAGCTTATGAAACAACAGGGCCATGAAGAAGAAACCGGTCGAGCCAAAATAACGCCTGCCTTTAACCTGCCCTGTAAGTATATCCTGCACACGGTAGGCCCCATTGTTCACGGCAGACTGACCGAAACAGAAGAAGCCCAGCTTGCCTCCTGCTACCGTTCCTGTCTGGAGCTGGCAGATCAAAACGGACTGGAAAATATTGCGTTTTGCTGTATCTCCACCGGTGAATTTCATTTTCCTAACGACAGAGCCGCAGAAATCGCTATACAAGCTGTAACAGAATTTTTAGAAAAAAAACAAAGCAAACTAAAGGTGATATTCAATGTTTTCAAAGATACCGATTACCAAATTTACAGGAAGCTACTCGGATAAAATGGCACAGTTAAAAAAAGAACTAGAAACCGCCGATTGCATTTTAATCGGCGCAGGGGCAGGGCTTTCTGCCTCAGCAGGGATGGCATACAGCGGTGAACGTTTTGAAAAGACCTTTTCTGACTTTCATCAGAAATACGGTATCACCGATATGTATTCGGGCGGCTTTTATCCATATGACAGCTTAGAAAAATACTGGGCCTGGTGGTCAAGGCACATTCTGATCAACCGCTACACTGCCGGCGTTGGAACGCCTTACAAACAATTATTAGAGCTTGTAAAAGATAAGGATTACTTCGTGCTGACTACTAATGTCGATCATCAATTTCAGCTTGCCGGCTTTGATAAAAAGCGTCTGTTCTACACGCAAGGCGATTACGGTTTATGGCAATGCTCCAAAGCCTGTCACAATAAAACCTATGATAATGAGCAAATGGTGCGCCAGATGGTTGCTAAGCAACGGGATATGATGATTCCCACAGAGCTCATTCCAAAATGTCCCGTCTGCGGTGCTCCCATGACAATGAATTTGCGCTGTGATGACAAATTTGTGCAGGATGATGGCTGGTATGCAGCAGCAGATCGATACGAACGTTTTATACACCTTCATAAAGGTTTGCACATTCTGTTTCTGGAGCTTGGCGTAGGCTACAATACTCCTATGATTATTAAATATCCATTTTGGCAGATGACAGCTCAAAATCCAAATGCGATTTATGCATGTGTGAATCTAGATCCTATTATTTGTCCAAAAGAAATTGAAAACCAGTCCATTTGTATTGAGGGGAATATAGCTTCGATAGTAACAGATTTAACCTCGAATAAAAGACGCGCATGAATGCTCCATGCGCGTCTTTGTTTTATTTAACAGTATTTCTAGGCGAGTAGGTATATATGGCTTCTAATAAGGCTTCATTCGGCTCAAAAAATACCCTGTACTGCTTATCACCTACACTACCCAAAATCACATACGTACTCTCTGTCATTTTACCGGTTCCTGCTTGAATGGTCTTGTCATATTTCTTCTCATATATTTCCTGCTCATAGCGTTTAATCGATGCAGGAACAATCATCCGGCACTGCCGACAGTCAAACGTAACCAAATGCTGCCGTGTGCTTCGGCCATAGATCACATCGATATCTAAGTTGCCATCCGTATAGATATATTCATATTCCTTAGCCACTCTGCGCCAGAGAATCCAAACCACCAGAGCCATCACAACAATCAGCACGGGCCCTACATACACTGCCAATGAAAGACTGATGATAAAAGGAAGTGAGGCGATAATCAAGGCACAGACCACAATGATTACCCGCATGAGACTGTCTTGCTGTTTATTTCCTCTTTTTACCATCTGCTCCAGAAACATTCCTTCCATTTTGCCCTCCTTATTGCTGGTAAAACTCCAGAAAAGATTTCTTGGTATACTCATAATCCGCAACTGCCATCAGCTCTCTCGCAGAATGCATCGAAAGCAAGGCAATTCCCATATCCATGATATGACAGGGCAGATTGGCCGCGATCACCGGTCCCAGAGTAGAACCGCCTCTGGAATCTGACTTGTTGGTAAATTTCTGCACCGGAACGCCTGCCTTTTGACAAATCATTTCATATACGCCATAATCACAACTCTGCGTCACATAGCTCTGTGCGGCTGCCAGCTTGATCACCGGACCGCCTCCCAACTGCGTTTTCATAACAGGATCATGCTTTTCCGGATGATTCGGATGTACGGCATGTGCTACATCGGCCGAGATCATAAAGGATTGCATAATGTCATCAATAAACTGCTCCCGGCTGCGCCCCAGCGCATAGCTGATTTTTTCCATGATATAAGTAATCGTACTGGTCCCTGCTCCTTGCGGCGTGCGGCTTCCGCATTCCTCATGATCAAAGGCACACAGTACATTGATGCCAGTCCCTCCCTTAGCCTGGGTAAGCGCTGCTGCCGCTGTATACACCATCACCAAGTCATCCAGTCTGGAGGCTGACAAAAATTCATCATGAAATCCTACAATTTGCGGTTCCTCCGTTACATACGTAAACAGATCAAAATCCAGAATCTCCTCCTGATTCACTCCCAGCTGCTCAGCAACCGCCCGCAGCACCATCTGTTCCTGCTCCTCACCCAGATTGGGAATCAGCGCCCCCACCGGAAGCATGTCCACCTGCGCATTCAGCGCCAGTCCGTCATTGACGCCCCGGTTCATATGAATTGCCAGATTAGGAATAATAAGCACAGGCTTCTTTATATTAACAAGCTCTGTTCGCGGATGAAAGACATCTTCACTTTTTAAGGTAACGCGGCCAGCCAGTGACAGCGGCCTGTCCAGCCATGTACTGAAAATAGGACCACCGTAAATCTCTGCATTTAGCTTGCAGTATCCGTTTTGATTGATCTGCGCACAGGGCTTAATCCTCAGGCAGGGCTGATCTGTATGCGCTCCGATCAGACGGTACAGCGGCGCCTTCACCTGCTGCATATCGTCCGGAATGGTGAATGCGATACAGGCAGAATCCCACAAGGTTACGAAATATTTTCCGTTTTCCTGCAAGGACCACGGCTCATGCAGCGCAAGCTGCTCAAACCCGGATTCCTGCAGCATAGATTTCAGATTTTTTACGGCATAAAAGCATACCGGCGAATCCTTTAAAAACTGCATAAACTGTTTCATGCTCTTTTCTCCTTTGCTGATAACGTAGCTCCGATTCCTTTTTGATAATTTTCACAATATTCCTGGATTACACAAGCCTCACACCCAGGCCTGCGCGCGCTGCAGCAGCGCCGGCCATGGAAAATGAGCAGATGATGGCACAGGCTCCAAAGCTCCCTGTCAATTGCCTCCTGAAGCTGCGCTTCCGTTTTTTCCACCGTCTCCGCATGCGCCAGTCCGATTCGATTGGAAACACGAAATACATGGGTATCCACCGCAATGGCAGGGACCCCGAATGCATTTGACATCACCACATTGGCCGTCTTGCGCCCTACGCCGGAAAGCTTCGTCAGCTCCTCCATCGTCTGCGGCACCTCACCGCCAAATTGATCGGCAAGCTGGCGAAGCAAAAGATACAAATGATCCGCCTTTGCATTATAGAACCCCAGCGTATGTATATATTCTTTAATCTCATCCTTTGTCAGCTGCAAAAGTGATTCTAAATCAGGATGCTCGCCAAACAGACGCGCCGTCACTTTATTGACCTGCTTATCCGTTGTCTGCGCCGACAGCACCGTCGCTATTAAAAGCTGCAGCGGCGTCTGATATTCCAGCTCACAGGCCGCATCCGGATAAGCCTGCTGCAGCCTATTTACAATTTCTGCTACTTGCTCCGTCACCGTGTATCTCCTTTATCTATCAAAACTTATCTTGTCTCATTATACACTCCCCCCGAATCGGATTCAAGCAAATTTTTCGTGAACACATCCGGTTGCGCTGGGTGCAGGATCACCATCGTCCCCCGCGGGAGGTTTTCATACAGCCAGCGGGCATCCTCATCATACAAACGGATACAGCCATGGCTCGCCGCTTCCCCGATTTTCTCCAGCTCCTCTGCAATCACCCTGCCCTCCTCATCTCTGGGGACACTATGAAACAAATATTGATCCTGAATCCGAATCCAATACAGCGCTCCCTCTGCAAATCGCTTAGAATAAAACCGTTCTCCCCTATCCTGCAGCTGATAGATGCCCAGCAAGGAAGGCGATTCCGGCAGCCCGCCAGAACAAGAAAAGGCCTTTATGATTCTGCCGCCTTGCCAGATATACACCTTCTGCTCTATGCCCAGTGCCACCTCAATCCATTGCTCTGGCAGGGCTGCATCCGACACGGTAAAAGCCGTACTCAGCTCCATGCCGTTCACACACATTTCCGCCTCATAAGCCTGCCCCGGCTCCAGCACCTGATATGGAAAAAACTGCGCTGCCTTCCCTTCTATCTGCCAGTCTCCGCCTATTTTCCTATCTTCCGCTCTTATGAAGCCGCTCACCTGCGTGATCTCCTCCTGTCCGCTAATGACGATGCAGGGATACACGCTCCAGCTCCCCTCCTCCGGCACCACCTGCCATCCCTCTGCCTGCGCCGCTCCCAAGGCTGATACGCTAGCTTCTTTCGCCGCATGGCGGCAAGCACAGAGAAGTATACATCCTATCAAAACAATAGCGCTAAATCTTTTCATGCCGCATCCAGCTCCTTCCTTTTACAATCACTTCATGGCCACCCACCATGAAAATCATGCCGACCGCCTGATATGCTTTGCATTTGACTGCTGCCAGACTGATGGCAAGCAAAATGAGGGCATAGGCCAAAATCAGCAAGCCGTTTTCTCTGATTTTGCGCGGCTGGGCGGCCAGATCCGAATAGCCCAGTGTAACGGCGAGCGGCAGCAGGCCGCATACGGTTTCTGCGTTCATGGCTTCCAGCGGCAGAAGCGGCCACCAACCAGGCATATGCAGAACCTCCGCCTGCCCATAGGCGGCAATCATCAGACAGATCGGCACTGGCCAAAAACAATAAATTCCGCGGCTTGGAAGCAGTCTCCGCTTACTTTGCTGATAGATCGTAATGGCATGATGACTGCCAAAGCATAGGACCAGCACTCCCTCCGCCAGATGCAGAATGGCTACCAGACTCATGATGCCCACAGCATCCACCGGCTGATGCAGCAGCCAGAAGGACAGGACGGTGACACCGGCGCCATAGGACATGCAGAGAAAGCGCGGTCTGTATAGCGATAGCAGCATAGAAATAGGCCCCATGCATAAGAGCGCCGCGCTGGGCTTTACTACCAATCCGAGCACTGCAATCAGCCAGATCACCAGAAAACCGGAGCAGATCCCTTCGAAAGAAGAAGCCAACGCAAGTTTCCTCGCGCTGGCTTTATCCCATTCGTATTGTCGATAATAGCGATAGGTAAATCCTAATGTCAGCCAAAATATAGGACTGATCAGCATGGTTCCTATCGTCTGCAGGCTCAGCTGCCCAATGAGAAGCAGTTTGGTCTGCATCAGCGCCCCAGCTTTGTCTTTAAAGCCTCTATGGCTGTCTGGAGCTGTCTATCCTCTTCTCGTGAAGTCAGATCTGCAAATTTCATTCCGTTTGGCAGCTCAATCCGAATGTCTGGTTCAATGCCGATTTTATGAATATAGCTGCCGTTTGGCGTATAGTATTTTGCCATTGTAACCTTGATCGCGGTACCGTCTGAAAAAGGGCTGGTCTGCTGTACAATTCCTTTGCCGTAGGTAGTGGTGCCCACAAGCGTGCCGACTCCTCTGTCCTGAATGGCTCCCGCCATGATCTCTGCCGCACTGGCCGAATTTTCGTTGACCAAAACAACTAATGGAAGATTCAGACAGGGCTCATCAAGGGACGAATAGAATTGCTGATTTCCATACTTATCCTCTGTATAGGTGATTACGCCGCCCGGCAGCAATTCATCGCTGATCTGCTGCACAACGTCAACACGTCCGCCCGGATTATCTCTAAGGTCCACAATCAGTCCCTGCATATTCTGCTCCTTAAGCGATGTCAAAGCTGCTCGGAACTGCTCCGTGGTAACCTCCTCAAATCCTTTCAGGGCAATATAACCAATTCCGGTCTCCAGCATTTCACTGGCCACGGTAACCTCTTCTATGGTCTCCCGCTTAACCGTAACCGTTTGCTCTTTCTGATCTCTTAAAATAGTAATCTCTACCTCTGTGCCCTTTTGACCGCGGATCATCCCTACCATATCCCCGATCTCCATATCGGTAAGAGAAACACCATCCGCCTCTATCAGAATATCGCCGACCTGCATTCCTGCTGCCGCTGCCGGTCCATTTTGTTCTATAGAAACAATCTCGGCGCCGCCCTCTTCTGCCTGCCGCACGGTGATTCCGATTCCCACATACTGTCCCGATGTGGATTCTTTATATTCCTTATACTCCTCCTGCGTATAATAACGGGTATAGGGATCTCCTACCGCACTGACCATTCCATGATAGGCGCCGTCCAGCAGTACCTGCGTATCCAGTTCTTCCAGATAATGATCCTGCAGGCTTCTAAGCAGTTGATCTGCCTTATTCACCAGCTGACTTGCCTGAGAAGGTGTGATTCCGCCGCTTCGCCATGTTGTTAGCGCCGCCGGCTTTCCTATCAAACAAATACAGATGAAAACGACAAGGCTGAACGCAGCCCCCGCCCCAAAGCCTTTCCACCAGTTTTTTTTATTTGCATCCTCTAAACAATTGATCAAATTTGCCTCCCCTGGATCAACTCCATTGATGTCACATGCAGATATTATACAGCAATTTTATGGCGTTATCCAAAAATTTATTCCCTGCAGTTTATGTACGCCAAACAGCGCCATACTTTAAAGGGCATTTCCTGAGATTCAGGAAATGCCCCTTGATTTTATAACGAAACAAACACCGATTAAAATTAGTTGGTAATAACAAGCTCAGTCTCTTTGTCAAATACGTGAATACGATTTGCATCCAGCGCCAGCTTGATCTTGTCGCCAGTCTTAACCTGCAGTCTGGGATTTACTTTAGCAATTAAATCCATATCCTCAATATTCAGATACAAATGCATCTCTGCACCCAAAAGCTCGGTAGCATTGATCTCTGCAGAAATCGTTGTATCTGCAAACTGAGCCAAAGCAGCTTCTGTCTCATGGATATCTTCCGGACGGATACCCATAACAACTTCCTTGCCCAAGTAACCGCCGTCAACAACCTTCTTAGCCTTGTCAGGTGTCAGCAACACTTTCTGATCATGGAACGTTAAGTATACATTGTTGCCTTCCTTCTGTGCAACTGCATCAATAAAGTTCATCTGAGGAGAACCGATGAAGCCTGCAACGAACAGGTTCTGGGGCTCGTTATACAGTTTAACAGGAGAATCAACCTGCTGCATCAAACCATCTTTCATAACTACGATACGAGTACCCAGCGTCATAGCCTCAACCTGGTCATGGGTAACGTAGATAATCGTAGCCTTCAGTCTTTCATGCAGTCTGGAAATTTCAATACGCATCTGTACACGCAGCTTAGCATCCAAGTTAGACAAAGGCTCATCCATCAAGAATACTTTGGGCTCACGCACCATAGCACGTCCCATAGCTACACGCTGTCTCTGTCCACCGGAAAGAGCTTTCGGCTTACGATCCAACAGATGCTCGATCTCCAGAATTCTGGCTGCTTCTTTAACTCTCTGCTCGATCTCAGCTTTAGGAGTTTTTCTCAGCTTCAAACCAAATGCCATATTATCAAAAACGGTCATATGCGGATACAATGCATAGTTCTGGAATACCATGGCGATATCACGATCTTTAGAAGCCACATCATTCATCAATTTTCCGCCGATGTAAAGCTCACCGTCAGAAATCTCTTCCAGACCAGCGATCATACGCAGCGTCGTAGATTTACCACAACCAGAAGGACCAACGAAGATAACAAACTCCTGATCCTCAATATCCAGATTGAAGTCATTAACAGCGGTAATACCATTACCGTATGTCTTTTTAATGTTCTTTAACTGTAAACTTGCCATAATAGCCTCCTTAGATATTCGGTGTTACGTTTTGTAACTAGCTAATATAATACACCCTTTTCTCTTTTTCTGCTATTGATTATTTCACCAAAAGCTTACGCTTCATTTTGTTGATTTTGCATAGACCGTTTCACTTTTGTCCTGTCTATTTACTTATCATATGGAAGGAAGCCCTCTCCCAGCACCTCTCTGGCGTCTGACACGACCACAAAGGCCTGCGGATCGATCTCATAAATGATGTGCTTCATTTTGACGAGCTCCTTAGAGGATATCACACAGAACAGCACCTCCTGCTCCTGCTGAGAAAACATGCCTTTTCCCTGCAGACTGGTCACGCCCCGCTCCATTGTTTCCATAATGTGCCCGGCAATCGCTTCCCAGTCCTTTGAAATAATATATACTGCTTTTGAATAGTGAAATCCTTCCACTACTCTGTCTGCAATCTTTGAGGTAAGATATACGCCGATGACGGCATACATCGCCTTCTGCAGTCCAAAAACAAAGCTGCCGCACACAATAATCACAGCATCGATAAAAAATAGCAGCCAGGCAATGGATAAACGTTTATAAAAATGCTGTACAATCGTTGCCAGCAGATCCGTTCCTCCTGTGGTGGCTGCAGCCGAAAGAACCAGCCCTACGCCCGCGCCGCAAAGGATCCCGCCAAACAAGGCATTTAAGATCATATCCTCATTCTCCAGCCGGATCTGCGCCGTCAGATATAGAAATGCAGATAAAAGCAGCGTTCCAGCCAGGGTTTTACCCATAAACTTTTTCCCCTTCAAAACAAGACCAATAATCAACAGCGGAATATTGATAATCAAATTTGACAGATAAAGCGGTACTTCGCGCCCTGTCAAACGAAAACTTAGTTCTTTGATGATGATGCCGATACCCGTTACTCCCCCCGTGACCACATCATAGGGTTCAAAAAATACACTGAGACCCAGCGCCAGTAAAAAGGTGCCCAGTATAATCTTGCTGATATCTAGCAGCCACTGTTTTTTAGCCATCTTTTGCAGATCGATCTGCTTCTCTGCCATACTTTCTTCCTCCTCTTTTTATTTATTTTCCAGGCAAGCTATAGTATAATGAACATACTATACTATGCCAATTATAATGAAAGGATGTACTTTATAATGAAATCTGTTCTTGTTACCGGCGCCTCCCGCGGCATCGGCCGCGCGATCGCGAAAGCTTTTGCAGCCTCTGGCTGGCAGGTCTTTGCCTGCGCCAAAACCTCTCGGGACGCTCTTTTAAGCCTGCAGCAGGAGTGCGGCTGTCTGCCTTTTTTGGCGGATGTAAACGATCCTGCGGATGTGGAGGCTCTGTTCTCTTTTATCAGCCAGCATACGCTTCATCTAGACGCACTGGTCAACAATGCCGGTATTTCCTATATCGGACTTTTGCAGGATATGACGGTAGAAGAATGGGATCAGGTGCTCGGCACCAATCTCCGCAGTGCCTTTCTTTGCAGCCGCCTGGCGCTGCCGCCTATGATCCGCCGGTCTCAGGGCGTTATCCTCAATATTTCCTCTATGTGGGGTGCGCGCGGCGCCTCCTGTGAGGTTGCCTATTCTGCCTCCAAGGGCGGTCTGAATGCCTTTACCAAGGCGCTGGCGCAGGAGGTCGCTCCCAGCGGTATCCGCGTCAATGCCATCGCCTGCGGCGCAATTGATACAGATATGAACCGCTTCCTTACGCCGCCCGAGCGCGAAGCCCTAGAAGAGAGCATCGGTCTCGGCCGCTTCGGCTCTGTGCAGGAGGTTGCGGAGCTTGCGCTTTTTCTGTGCGGCGAAAAATGCCCCTATCTGACTGGTGAGATCATTACATTGGACGGCTGTTTTTCCTGATTTAGGTTTCCTCCCATGCCGCCAGCTCATATAAACCAGTGACCGGATCCCGCTCTGTATAATCCAGTGCCAGCAGTCTATTCTCACAGGATCGCAGTACGATCTTCCTCTCGCGGCGGCCGACCTTTTTCAAAAGCGTGTTCCGCCGCGTCGCTGCCTCCTGCCCTCGCTGCGCCAAGCCTTTAAGCGCTTCCGGCAGCTGATCCGACGGCGTTGACAGATAATAATCGATCAAAAGACTCTTTTGCAGCTCCTGCGCCTCCTCAAACCTGAGCGAAAACAGCGCCATCTCCTGATAGACCTCTGCCATTCCCATCGCCGTAAATAGACGGCCCTTTTCCTGAAAATAACCGGCAATCTCCTCCAGCATGCCAAACGGGCTTTCATAGCGCTGCTCCAACAGCGCCAGATAGTTTGGAAAATGCCCGGAATTATACAGCCGCTCCAGCACATCCTCTATGCATTTTAACTGGAACAGCTCTTCTGGCTTTAAAAAGTCATTTTTTAAAATTTCATAGGGCGGATGCTGAGAAAATACATATCCGTATGGCTCCGCCAAGGCATTCATCGGCGCACCGGTAAGCAGCTTTAAAAATCCTAGCTGAAGCTGGTGCGCTTTTAACTGATACACCGTATCAAAGGACTTTTTAAAGATCTCATAGGTCTCCAGCGGCAGTCCTGCGATCAAATCCACATGCAGATTGATATTTCCTGCCTGCCGCAGCCGTTTAACATGCGCCATTATCCTGTCAAGCCGCTCCGTCCGCCCGCAGGCGCGAAGCGCCGGAGCATACGTCGACTGAATCCCTATTTCCAGCTGAATCCGTCCCCGCGGAAGCCGGGCCATCTGATCGATCAGCTCATCCGAGAGCAGATTCGCCTCTATCTCAAAATGAAAATTTGTGGGACACTCCTGCGGAAGCTCTGCAATCCACTGCAAAATTGCCTTCGCCCGCTTCTCATGGCAATTAAACGTCCGATCCACCAGCTTGATCTGCCGCACCTTTTTCTGCGCCAAATCGCCAAGCTCTTTCAAAACCCGCTCCAGCGGCAGCTCGCGCACGCCGCCCTCTGCCGCCGACAAACAATACGCACAGTGAAACGGACACCCTCTGGAGGCCTCATAATACACAATCCGATTCGCAAACGGCGTCATATCCTCATAGATATACGGCAGCTCATCCAAATTTTCAATTGGCTTTGCAAAAACCCGCTTCCCCTCCTGGCCGACCTGCCAGCTGCTCCGCACCGCCTGCCACTCAGCGCTGCCCGCGCCGCATCTTTCCGCTAAAAGGCTAAAAAACGTATGCTCCCCCTCGCCCTCCATGACGAGGTCATATGCCTCCTCCGTCAGCAGCTTTCCTGCTATGCCGTACGAAACCTCCGGTCCTCCCAGCCAGATCTGCAGCTCCGGCAGCGCCCTTTTCAGATCCTGACACAGCCGGCTGACCATTTCCAGATTCCAGATATAAACAGAAAAGGCCACTATGTCTGCCTTTTCTGCCATAATCTCATAATAAACCGTCTCTATGCTTTGATTGATCGTAAACTCCCTGACCTTCACCTCGCCCACATCCAGCCGCCACTTCTTCGCATACGCCAGCGCACTCTTCTGTAAAGAATACACAGCAGGATTAGAGTGGATATACTTCGCATTGACCGCCGTCAGCAGCGTCTTCATCCGCCAAGCCTCCTCCACAGATCACGGTGCCGCTCCACCAGCGCCTCCTCATACAGGAAGAAATTCACCCCATCGGCGCCGCCCGCCGCCGTTTGCAGGATCGCGCTCTCCAGCTTCGGATCATCGAGCTCAATGATCGGAATCACCTCCTGATCCGCCGCCATCCTTTTAGCGCGCTGCGCTTCGCGGCGCAAAATAGAGACGTCCAATCCCTTTCTCAGCTCGTCCGGATCCTCATAGCCAACCAGCTCGTGTCCCGTCAGAGCATTCAGCGCATAAATGCGCTGCTGCGGCGTCAGATTGGCTGTCCCCTCCAGCATGGTCAGCATATCTGCCAGCTCTACGTTCAGGCATGCCGGACCGCTTTCCTGCGGATAGCAGCGATACAGCATGGGCGCTATGATATCCATTTTGCCCCGCAGATCGCGATAGTGCTGCCCCACCAGATCACTGAGGGCCGGTGCAAAAATATAGACGCCGGCTTTCAAATCCGGATTCACTTCCTTGACTGCCTGTACAAAGTCAAGCAGATGCTCTGTGGTGGCAGCCCGACGAAACTCCATCCATTCTCGGAGTCCTGCATAAAAGGGCATCAGATCCAGCGGCTTACCATGCAGAAAATCATACAGCATGGCCGCCGCCATGCGCATCTCTTTTGCATCGAACCCCATCTTTTCAGCCTTTTCCATACAATGAGGACAAAAGCAGGTATAAAATGCATCGCTGCTTTCTCCTGAGCTTGGTGATGCAAACCGCGCACCGTCAATTAAAATTCCTTGTATGCCCGGCGTCTGTGCCATTTTGCGGACAACCTCTAAATTATAAGCACGTACCTCTTTTCGCGTGGGGCAGGTAGAGGAAAACCATTTCTGCCGGCGGCCCCACATATCCTCTGCCAGCCACTCCTCGCCGGTAAAAGCCGGACCGCGGTAGGCTCCGCTGCAAAGGTAGGCCTGCAGGCCCTGTTCTAAAGCCGCCTGCACCGTTTCTTCACCGCCTACGACTGCTTCAAACCCTAACTCCTTTAAATGTCTGGCCCCTTCTGTAGGCTGAGGGCCGCAGCCATGCATCCAAAGTCTCATTCTTTTAATATAATCTCCACAACCGTATCCTTTTCATCCGGCAGGGGGAACGTCAGACAGCGCTTGCTGTCCAGAAAAAAGAACGCATCCTGCGGATATTCTTTGATATTCCAATAATCCGTCATTTGAATTTCCGATCCATCCTTCAGCAGCCTTGCGCTCTCAACCCGTCCTGCCAGCTTGCTCAGACAGATCGGTCCCATACATTCCTCATAAATATGCGCATACAGCTTTCTGCCGTTTTGAGTATACCGTCCCCACTCAGGCTTAGGGAACTCGGCAATGCCGCAACCATAAATGCTGTCATGATGATCTTCCATCCATCGTCCCACTTCTTTTAAAATGGCAACCGACTCTTCAGGGATCCGTCCCTTCGCATCCGGTCCCACATTTAAAATCATATTGCCGTTTTTGCTCACACATTCAACCAAGCTGCGGATGACCATACGCGGACTTTTATAATGATGGTCAGCGCTGCAGTAGCCCCAATTATCATTGAGCGTGATGCAGGCCTCCCAGGGAATCGACTGTCCCCTGTCATCGGTCAGACCCGCCGGCGGAATCATCTGCTCCGGACAGGCAAAGTCTCCTGCATACACAGAGGGATTTTGCGTTTTGATCGTCCCCGAGCGCTGTCCGCTTCCTTCCAGGCGATTATCAATAATCAGGTCCGGCTGCAGGCTCCTTGCCATATTCACCAGCTCGGTAGCTCTCCAGGTTTCACACTCCATGCCGGGATAGGAAAAATCAAACCACATAATATCGATCTTGCCATAATTGGTCAGCAGCTCTCTCACCTGACCATGCATATAGTCCAGATACCGGTCAAAATGATGCTCCCTGCCTTTATATGCCTCGCAGTCACGCATAGGATGATTTTGATCTCCGTAATGGGGAAAATCTGGATGATGCCAATCAATAATTGAAAAATAAAGACCCACACGGATGCCCTCTGCCCGGAATGCCTCTACATACTCACGCACTAGATCCCGCTTACACGGTGTATTAGTGGATTTGTAATCGGTCAGCTGGCTGTCAAACAAACAGAAGCCGTCATGATGCTTGGCGGTAAGCACCGCATATTTCATGCCTGCCTCTTTTGCCAGCCTTGCCCATTCCTTTGGATCATAGTGCTCCGGGTTAAACGTATCAAAAAAAGGCTGATATTCCTCTACTGACATCCGTTCATAGCTGCGCACCCATTCTCCTCTTGCCGGAATCGCGTACAGCCCCCAATGAATAAACATGCCGAATCGATCGTGCAAAAACCATTTTGTCCGTCTGGTTCGTTCTTCAATTCTCGGATTCATCCCATTTTCCTCCCTTTACTGCCCTACGAGGTCTGTCCTTTCCGACAGTGTGGCCAGCATCACGGCTTTGATGGTATGCATTCTGTTTTCGGCCTCTTCAAACACAACAGACTGCTGACTTTCAAAGACCTCATCCGTGACCTCCATATCCTCTATGCCAAAGGACGCATAAATCTCCTGTGCCGTCTCTGTTTTCAGATCATGGAATGCCGGCAGGCAGTGCATAAAGATTGCCTGGCTCCCTGCTGCCTCCATTACCTGCTTTGTCACTTTATAAGGGCTGAGCTCGCGGATCCGCTCTGCCCATACTTCCTTGGGCTCGCCCATGGACACCCAGACATCCGTATAGATCACATCAGCGCCCTGCACGGCCTGCTGCACATCTTCTATCAGCTGCACACTGCCGCCGGATCTTTCTGCCTCCTGCCGGCAATAGCTTACCAGCTCTTCATTTGGAAAATACTTGGCTGTTGTACAAGCCACAAAATGAAGCCCCAGCTTGGCGCAGACAATCATCAGAGAATTGCCCATATTATAGCGGGCATCTCCCATATATACAAACTTTCTTCCTTTTAAATCTCCAAAATGCTCGCGGATTGTCAGCATATCGGCCAGCATCTGCGTTGGATGATATTCATTGGTGAGCCCATTCCATACCGGCACGCCGGCGTATTGAGCTAATGCCTCTACCTTTTCCTGCTCAAAGCCGCGGTATTCAATCCCGTCAAACATATGTCCAAGCACCCGCGCCGTATCCGGAATGCTTTCTTTTTTACCCATTTGACTGCTGACCGGATCCAGATATGTCGCCTGCATCCCCAGATCATGGGCGGCCACCTCAAAGGCACAGCGTGTCCGTGTGCTTGTCTTTTCAAATAACAGCGCAATCTGGTATCCTTCCAGATACCGATGCGGCTCTCTCTTTTGCTTCTTTTGTTTTAAATATGCAGCTAAATCTAATAAATATTCAATTTCTTGTGCGGAATAGTCCCGCAGCGTGAGAAAATGACGCCCATATAAATCCACTTTTAACAGCCTCCTGATTGAAATAAGATGCTTCTTATCATACACGTTTCGCGGTTAATTGGCAAGTGAAAATTTTTTCAATCAGGGTATTGCATTTTTATAAATCAAGATGTATAATTATTCTCGTTAAATCAACCATCTACATTTAAGAAGGAGTTTTATTATGGCAAAAGAAAAAGTTGTATTAGCATATTCCGGTGGCTTAGATACCACTGTTATCATTCCTTGGCTCAAGGAAAACTATGACTATGATGTTGTGGCGGCCTGTATTGATGTTGGACAGGGAAAAGAAACAGATGGCTTAGAGGAGCGTGCGCTGGCAAGCGGAGCTTGCAAGTTTTACTTAATGGATGTCACTGAGGAATTTATTACTGATTATATCTATCCTACCTTAAAGGCCGGCGCTATTTATGAGACTACCTACATGCTTGGTACCTCTATGGCGCGTCCGCTGATTGCTAAGGTACTGGTGGATATCGCTAAAAAGGAAGGCGCTACTGCTATCTGTCACGGCTGTACCGGTAAAGGAAATGATCAGGTGCGTTTTGAGCTTACGATCAAAGCTTTAGCCCCTGAATTAAAAATTATTGCTCCCTGGCGGATCTGGGATATGCAGTCCCGTGAAGAAGAAATTGAGTATTGTCAGCAGCGCGGGATCGAGTGTCCGATCAAAACCGGCGATAGCTATAGCCGGGACCGCAATATCTGGCATATCAGCCACGAAGGTCTTGAGCTCGAGGATCCTTCTCAGGCACCTCATTACGATTCCCTGCTTAAGCTTGGCGTAACGCCTCAGGCCGCTCCTGATAAGGAAGTGCAAATCTCGCTTGATTTTGAAAAGGGCGTTCCGGTTGCTTTAAATGGTGAAAAGATGGATCCGGTAAGCCTGCTTAAGGCTTTAAATCAGCTGGGCGGCGAGCATGGCATTGGCATTACCGATATTCTTGAAAACCGTGTTGTCGGTATGAAATCCCGCGGCGTCTATGAGACCCCCGGCGGTACCATTATGTTTAAGGCGCATGAACAGCTTGAACACATGTGTCTGGATAAACAGACCTATGCTTATAAGCAGCAGGTTGCTGTAAAATATGCAGAGCTGGTTTATTCCGGCGAATGGTTCACTCCTCTGCGCGAGGCTTTGGCTGCCTTTGTGGATTCCACCCAAGAGGTCATCACTGGCACCGTGAATCTGGTGTTATATAAAGGAAATATCATTCCTGCCGGCTGCACCTCTCCCTATTCTTTATATAGTGAAAGCATTGCCAGCTTTACGACTGGCGAGCTGTATGATCATAAGGATGCGGAAGGCTTTATCAATTTGTTTGGGCTGCCGCTCAAGATTCGCGGCATGAAGGGCTTAACCAAGATCTGATTCTATTGCATTTAAAAAGGGTTACCTCATTTGAGGTAACCCTTTCTTATTTTCTATCATGCTTTTTCCCAGACCGTTCCTTCTCTCGTATCCTTAATCAGAATCCCCTGCCCTGCTAACTCCTCGCGGATAGCGTCGGCCTTGGCAAAATCCTTTGCTTTTTTAGCTGCCTTTCTTTCTGCCAGCTTTGCTTCTACATAAGCAGAAAGCTCTGCATCCACCGCCTGCTCTTCGCTGCGCCGTTTGGTTAAATCTAATGACAGAACTCTGTCAAAATCTTCTGTCAGCGCTAGCTTAGTGGCATCACTGATCTCTGCCTTCAGCACATCATAGAGCACCGTCAGGCCGGACGATGTGTTGAGATCATTGCCAACTGCTTGCAGGAACTGCTCTTTATATTGCTTTACCTGCTCTGCTTCCGGCTCGCCGGCAGGATTTAATGCCTTGACTCTGGCCAGCAGCTTCTGATAGGCAGCGGCTACATTGTCCAGCACCTCGTAGCTGAATTCAAGCGGTTTGCGATAGTGGGACTGCAAACAGAACAGCCTGTAGACCAATGGATCATAATTTTTGCTTTCCAGCAGGGAAACGGTGAGGAAATCACCTTTTGATTTGGCCATTTTGCCGAATTTGTCGTTCAGATGCTGCACATGAAACCAGTGCCGGCACCAGTCATGACCGAGATAGGCCTCGCTCTGTGCAATCTCGTTGGTATGATGCGGAAAAATGTTGTCGACACCGCCGCAGTGCAGGTCTAGCTTTTCCCCTAAATACTGAATGGCGATGCTGGAACACTCGATATGCCAGCCGGGATATCCAACGCCCCACGGGCTGTCCCATTTGAGCTCCTGTTGATCAAATTTGGATTTGGTGAACCAGAGCACAAAGTCGCTTTTATTTTTTTTGTTCGTATCTTGCTCCACGTCTTCGCGTACGCCTACAAGCAGCTCCTCTTCCTCATGGTTGGTCAGTGCATAATAATGCTCCAGCTTGGAGGTATCAAAATATATATTCTCTCCTGCCTGATACGCATAGCCCTTTTCTAAAAGCACCTCAATCATTTTGATAAATTGAGGAATGCAGCTGGTAGCCGGCACCACAAATTCCGGCTTCTTGATATTGAGCTTGCGACAGTCCTCAAAAAATGCTTCGGTATACATCTGCGCGATTTCCATCACCGTTTTATGCTCGCGCTTGGCTCCCTTCAGCATTTTATCCTCGCCTGTGTCGGCATCGCTCGTCAGATGCCCCACATCGGTGATATTCATGACGCGTTTTACATCATAACCGGCATAGGTCAGATATTTCTCCAGCACATCTTCCATAATGTAGCTGCGCAGGTTACCAATATGGGCATAATGGTACACTGTGGGGCCACAGGTATACATGGTAATTTGATTTCCGGTTACGGGTTTAAATTCGTCCACCTTTTTAGTTGCTGTATTATATAAAAGCATAGCTCCTCCATTCTAGGGCGTGTATCTTGGCCCTATTCACATACTTCGCATTCTTCTTCATTGAACATATAGCCCCGCCCCTTTACCGTGCGGATCAAATTGACTGGTAGCTTATGCCGCAGATTCTTGATATGGGCGTCGACAATCCGTTCATCGCCTATGTAATCGTATCCCCAAATCTCATCTAAAAGCTGACTGCGTGTAAGTACCCGTCCTCTGCGCTGCATCAGCCCCCATAAAAGCTCAAACTCCTTAGAGGTGAGCTCAACGGGCTGCCTTTTCCAGCTTGCCTGATAAGCGGCATAATCCATCTGCCAACCGCCGAGCTCCATCTTCTCCTGAAGAGCTACCTGGCTTCGGCGTAGCAGCGCCTGAATCCTTTTGAGTAGAATCTCCATCGAAATGGGCTTGACCATACAGTCGTCTGCTTCCTCTTCAAATGCCTGCAGCTCCGCCTCTTGGCTTGCGGCTAATGTCAGAATGGGAAGCTGATGAGAACTTTTTCTTATCCTTCGCAGCGTTTCCATGCCTGCTTCCAGATCTAAATCCAGCACCAGAAGATCTGGCCTTTCTTCCTGCCATATCTGCAGCAGTCCTTCACTGTTCTCTGACTCTGCTACCTGAAATTCCTTCAGCTTTAAATATTCCCGCAAAGACCGCAGCAGCTCCGTTTCCTTTGCTGCGATCAAAATTTTTATCATTCAGTTTTCGCTAACCTTTCCTTTATCCAGTTCTGCTTTTCCTCTTCTAAGACGCTGTCCGTCAGTTTTTCAGGCTGCCGATATTCGTCCAGAACTGCCTCCTGCCCATATTTGTCAATTAAATATTCTACAAAGGATCCAGCGTATATACAATACGCAGCCCGGTAATTTCCAGCCTCCTGCGCGCTCTTCATTTGACTGATAGCCTGCATCATGTCTCCCAGCTTAAGTGCCTCCTGATAGCTGCCTGCTGCATAAAGAGTCTGTGCCAGCACTGTGATCCCTGCCGGCTTCTGCTCTGCCTCTGTTTGATGAAGTGCCTGCAGCTCCTTTACTTCCTTAGCATATGAATCCAGCAGACTTTCTCCCATCTGCGCAGCTCCGCAGGCGGCCAGTCCCTCGCGCAGCCAGTCCTGCACCTCTGTGCCGGCCAGCAGCTGAATCATGTAATTGATATAGGGCTGCTCTGCCTGATCATAATAATAGATATCCAGCTGTCCATTAGCCTGCTGTGATGCTCCTTCGCCTGCATGCAGATAACATGCCATCTCCTCCTGCACGGTATAGCCGCTTCCTAAAAAGGCCTGTGCCTTTTGCAGTGCCTGCTCTAAACAATATACTGCTTTGTCTTTGTCGTTTACACTTTCATCCTCTATACAGAAACGCAGGCCTCCTGCCTGTGTATACGATACGCCATTTTTCTCTGTGTATTCATAGCTTTTCGGCGCCTTTTGTGCCTGACATCCTGCCAGTAAAAGCACACATACCAGCGCTGCCGCCCATATTCTCTTCATGTTTACCTCCACCAGTGCAATATAGAAATATTATAAACATATTATCTGTGAATTACAAGAGGAATCTCTGTTATCCTTAGTTTAAAATTATATCGTGAGATCCGTCCCTTTGATCTGAACTTGTCATTCTTGCAAGTGCTGCTCGCCGCGGCCTTGGCTCTCGCAGTTGCTGAATTCAAAAATAAGTAGAATTAACGTATCTAACGCTTCCATTGGCCCGTTATCGAAGATGCCTGTGGATACATATAACTGGCTAAATGAAGCATTTTATACGTTATACTGATGCGCATTTCTGCTGCTCAACTTGTCTTTTGAGCCAATTGATACGTTAAAACTCTCATTTTTATTAAGTGCTAACGCCCAAGATCGCGAGATCCGTCCCCTTGCTATGAATTTATCATCTTTGCGGGCGCCGCCCGCTGTGCTTCCCAGTTGCCACAGGCAAAAATAAACAGAAATAACGTATCTATCGCTTCATGAGCACGTTACCGAAGCTACCTGATGGTGTATATAACTGGCTAAATGAAGCATTTTATACGTTATACTGATGCGCATTTGTACTAATCAACTTGTCTTTTAAGCCAATTGATACGTTAAAACTCTCATTTTTATTAAGCGCTAACGCCCAAAACAGCCAAGCCACTGCCATAATCGAAAATTTTTAAAATCTCTTGTGAAACATAGATCTTTGGGGTATAATAAGGGCGGTAAGGCGATTCACGGCTTTTCAAGCCCCTGTACCGCCCTATGAGTTTGACCCTCCGCGTCAAACCCATCAAACCAAACCAACCGATTCGTTAGGAAAGGAGACACATTCACATGAATAACTTTGCTAAAAACGTATTCGAAAAAGAACAAATCAAAGATCTGATGTCTAAAATCAAAGGAGAAGAGCGCAAGAAAAAGAATACCCTGCTCTGGGTTATCATCGCTGCCGTAGCAATCTCCGCTGTCGTTGCATTCCTTGTTGTCCGTTATTTCAGCGAATATGACTGCTGCGATGAGCTGGACGAAGAAGATTTTGATTATCTTGAGGATGACGACGAAGACGAAATTGAAGAAACCGTCTTAGAAGAAGTAACGCAGGCCGCCACCGAAGCTGCCGAAAAAGCTCCGGAAGCCTAAAAATAAAAGGAAACCGATATTATGAAAGAACGTGTCCTACTGCAGGGCGTTGTTTCTGAGGTTCTTTTCCCTAATAAAGGAAAGCTGATACCGGCTGTGGAGCAGCCTCCCATTTCCGAGGCTGATTCCCCGGCCGGCATTTTATATGTAGAGCCCACCAAAACATACGGCCCCCTCTCCATCAAAAACGTGCTGCCCGGCCAGACATGGCTTGTCAGCACTCACAAAAACGGCAAAAAAAGCCACGAAGCCCGGCCCGTGCGCCTGCTTACCCCCGCATCCTATGAAATACAGGCGCCCTGCCCGCATGCTGCAGACTGCGGCGGCTGCTCCTATCAGACCGTCCCTTATGCACAGCAAACTGCTTTCAAGGAGCAGCAGGTCCGGCAGCTGTTAAGCACTCTGCCCGGCATCACCGAAGCCCTATGGCCGCCCATACAGCCCAGTCCGCTGCTGCTCGCCTACCGCAACAAAATGGAATTTTCCTTCGGCGACAGCGAAAAAGGCGGCCCGCTCACCCTCGGCCTTCACAAACGCGGCGCCTTCCACGATATCATCAGTGTCCCGAATTGCCAGCTCGTGCATCCTGATATCCGCCTGATCCTGCAGGAGACGCAAGATTTTTTCCGCGCCAGCGGGCTGCCTTATTATCATACCCGCTCGCACGAAGGGATCCTGCGGCATCTGGTGGTGCGGCGCAGCTTTGCTAGCGGCGATATTCTGATCAATCTGGTAACCTCCTCCGGCATGGCCGGAAATGAGGCGCTGCTGAGTGCCTTTACCGAAATGCTGACGCAGCTTCCTTTGCAGGGCCGGATCGGCGGCGTGCTCCACACGACCAACGATTCGCTGTCTGACGTCGTGCAAAGCGATGCCACGGAGCTTTTGTATGGTCAGCCCTCCCTGACGGAGACGCTGCTGGGACTGCAGTTTCAGATTTTTCCGTTTTCTTTCTTTCAGACCAATTCTCTAGGTGCTGAAGCGCTGTACCAGATTGTGCGCGATATGGCCGGCGATCTGAGCGGCAAAACTGTTTTTGATCTTTATTGCGGCACAGGCACCATTGCCCAGATTATGGCGGCGGCCGGCGCTTCTTCTGTTACCGGTATCGAAATCGTTGCCGAGGCCATCGAGGCGGCCAAGAAAAATGCAGCGGCAAACGGTCTGCGCAATTGTACCTTCCTGGCCGGAGATGTGCTGGCGCTGGTGGACACGCTTGCCGAGCAGCCTGACCTGATTGTGCTTGATCCGCCACGCGACGGCATCCATCCCAAGGCACTGCCGAAGATTCTGGCCTATGCGCCGCAGCAGTTTATCTATGTCTCCTGTAAGCCCACTTCCCTGCTGCGCGACCTTCCGCAGTTCATCGAAGCCGGGTATCAGATTGAACAGATCCGTTGCTGCGACATGTTCCCCATGACCGTGCATGTGGAGACGGTGGTCAAGTTAGTAAAATGTAAATAGCTCAACTAGCCGAAATATATCTGGCTACGAATAAGTTCGACTGGCGTCGAACTTAGCAAGAAATCCCTGCGGGATTCTTGCGATCGTTCTGTGTCTGTATTAATGCTTTACTTTCTGACTGAATCTGCTTATAATATTAAATAAGAGACTTTTCTTATTTTAATTATGATAAGGAGAAAACAGTATGAAGTATGATTTTACTTCCATTATCGACCGGCGCGGCAAGGATGCGATCGCGGTTGATAACTGGACCAATGGATTTACTCCTAAACACGGGCTTGACATCATCCCCATGTGGGTGGCTGACATGAACTTTCCCACTGTACCCACCGTGCAGCAGGCCATCATCGAGCGGGCACAGCATCCGGCCTTCGGCTACTTTGCTCCCCGCAAGGAATACCACGATTCCATTATCCGCTGGCATGAGACTCGCAATGGCGTGACTGGCCTTACAGCCGACTGCATTGGTTACGCCAACGGCGTACTGGCTGGCGTTGTTGCCGCCCTCGCCGCTTTCGCTGCTCCCGGCGATAATGTGCTTTTGCACAGCCCGACCTATATCGGTTTTACCGGCAGCATCCAAAACTCAGGATATCATATCGTACATAGCCCGCTGAAGCAGGATGAAAACGGCGTATGGCGCATGGATTTTGAAGATATGGACGCGAAGATCAAAGCTAATAAGATCCATGTGGCGGTATTCTGCAGCCCGCATAATCCGTGCGGCCGCGTTTGGGAGCGCTGGGAAATTGAAAAGGCTATGGAGGTCTATAAGGCTAACGACTGTCTCGTCATCGCTGATGAGATCTGGTCTGACATTATTCTTGCCGGCCATAAGTATATCCCCACGCAGTCGGTGAGCGAGGATGCTAGAAATCGTACTGTAGCGATGTATGCGCCCAGCAAAACCTTTAATCTGGCTGGTCTGGTGGGCAGCTATTCCATCATTTATAATTCTTATCTGCGCGACCGCGTATCTGCACAGATTGGTAAGTCGCACTGCAATTCGATGAATGTGCTTTCCATGCATGCGCTGATCGGCGCCTACAAGCAGGAGGGATATGAATGGGTTGACGAGCTTTGTCAGGTAATCACGGGCAATGTTGACTTTGCTTATGATTACATTAAAGACCATTTTGAAGGCGTAGAGCTGAGCAAGCCGCAGGGTACTTATATGCTGTTCCTTGACTGCACGAAATGGTGCGAAGCCCATGGTAAGACGGTTGAAGAACTCCTTAAGGCTGGTCAGGAGGTCGGCGTAATCTGGCAGGATGGGCGCCCGTTCCATGGTCCCTGCTCGATCCGCATGAATCTGGCGCTGCCGCTGAGCCGCGTACAGGAAGCCTTTAAGCGCCTCGATCAATACGTGTTTAATGCCTGATTTAACGCATATAAAAAAGGTCTTTCTTTTCCAGACGGAAAAGAGAGACCTTCTTTTTTATACCTGTGACATTGGCACGGCCGTTCTGTGATCCAGCCGCTTCTTTACCACAATATAGCAGATTACATGTACGCTCATTGTTAAAAGCCATGAGATAGGATAAGAAAGATACAGCGTTTCCAGCGTTCGGTTGGCAGCAAAGACTGTGAAGATCCAGATGATTCGAAAAGCGCAGGCGCCCGTAAGCGAAACGATCATCGGCATAATTGAATAGCCAAGGCCCCTTAAGCACCCCACCATTACATCCATCATGCCGCATAGAAAATGCGTTGTAAAAATGAACTTCACACGAATCATCCCATACTCAATGACCTCCGGCGATGACGAATAGATGCCCAAAAGCGGTTCTCCCAGTGCAAATATCAGCCAGCCGATTGCCAGGCCGATCATCATCACCAGCCCCATGCTCCTCATGGTAATCTGATTGATCCGCTTATACTGCTTTGCTCCCATATTCTGACTGATAAAGCTGAGCGAGGTCTGATAAATCGCATTCATCGATACATAGCTAAACCCCTCCAAATTAGCGGCTGCCGTATTGCCAGCCATAGCCACTGAACCAAAGGAATTGATCGAAGACTGAATCAGCACGTTTGAGATCGAAAAAATGCAGCCCTGCAGCCCTGCCGGCAGGCCAATCCGCAGCATCCCCAAAAGCTTTTTCGTATTGATATGCAGCTTTTTTAATTCGACCCTGCACATACCGTCCAGCCTGAGCAGACAGAGAAGCACCAGCACCGCCGAAACCGCTTCTGAGACCACCGTTGCAATCGCCACGCCGGCAACGCCCATGCCGCACACGATGACAAAAAACAGATTCAAAATCACATTGATAACGCCAGAAAGCATCAGAAAATAGAGCGGCCGCTGCGTATCGCCGATCGAACGCAGAATTGCCGCGCCAAAATTGTACAGCATAAAGACCGGCATGCCCACAAAATAAATCTTCATATACAGGCTCGCCTTGTCCAGCACATCCTCCGGCGTTCCCATCATACGCAGCAGCGGCCCTGATAAAAATACGCCGATAAAAATTAAAAATACGCCGCTCACCAGACTCACCGTCACCGCGGTATGCACTGTCTGCGTCGTATTTTCCCAATCGCGCGCGCCCAAATACCGCGCCACCAAAACATTGGTTCCGATTGAAAGTCCATTAAACAGGTTAATCAAAAGATTAATCAGCGCAGAGGTGGAGCCAACCGCCGCCAAAGCTTCACTGCCCGCAAAGCGCCCGACCACCACCACATCCGCCGCATTAAACAAAAGCTGCAAAATGCTCGACAGCATGAGCGGAAATGCAAAAAGCAGCATTTTCCCCAAAAGCGGGCCCTCGCACATATTGATCTCATAAGATTTTTTCTTCATTTCCGATCTCTCCCGTCTTGCAAAAATAAATTAAACCCATTATAATGATTTAGGGTTATTTATGCAAGTCCCAATTATAAATATTTCAAATTTACCCAAAGGAGCCACTTCCATGGATTACACTCTTTTAGCACAGCAGCTGCAGGCCCTTCTGGAAGACGAGCGCTGCTTCCTGCCCAATCTGGCCAACGCCAGTGCGCTGCTCTTCAGCCAGCTGCCCGATCTCAATTGGGCCGGCTTCTATCTGACCCAGCAGACGCCTGAGCCTTGCCTTGTGCTAGGCCCCTTTCAGGGCCTGCCCGCCTGCATCCGCATTCCTTGGGGAAAGGGCGTTTGCGGCACAGCCGCCAAACTTGACCAGGTGCAGCGCATTGATGATGTGCACCAGTTCCCGGGTCACATTGCCTGCGACGGCGCTTCCAATTCTGAAATCGTGATCCCCATCCACGCTCAAAATCGGGTCGTGGGTGTTTTGGATATTGACAGTCCGCTCTTCTCCCGCTTCACTAAAGCGGATGAAGAGGGTCTTGTGCGGCTTGTTCAGATCATAGAAGCCGCCTGTGATTTTACTACTCTATCATTTAAAGGAGGACAACAATTATGATTCGTATTGGTATTTATGGGTACGGAAACCTTGGACGCGGCGTTGAATGCGCAATCGCCCAAAATCCTGACATGCAGCTGGTAGGCGTTTTCACGCGCCGCGACCCGCATACGCTTTCCCCGCTCTCTGGCGCTCCCGCCTATCATGTAGATGAGGCGCTGCACATGCAGGATCAGATCGATGTCATGATCCTCTGCGGAGGCAGCGCTACCGATCTGCCGCAGCAGACACCGGCCATGGCCGCTCATTTCAACGTCATCGACAGCTTTGATACGCATGCCAACATCCCTCAGCACTTTGCTGCTGTAAATGCCGCTGCTGAAAAGAGCGGCAAGGTTGCCATTATTTCTGTAGGCTGGGATCCCGGTATGTTTTCTGTCAACCGCCTCTATGCTGAGTCCATCCTGCCGCAGGGACAGTTCTATACCTTCTGGGGCAAGGGCGTCAGCCAGGGACATTCCGATGCGATCCGCCGCATTCCCGGCGTAAAGGATGCGCGCCAGTATACGATCCCGGTTCCGGCCGCTTTAGATGCTGTGCGCAGCGGCTCTCAGCCAGAGCTTTCTACACGCGAAAAGCATACGCGCGAATGCTTTGTCGTCGCTGAAGAAGGAGCCGATCTAAAGGCTATCGAAACGGCCATTGTCACCATGCCCAATTATTTTGCTGATTATGACACAACTGTACATTTTATTTCGGAAGAGGAACTACAGCGGGACCATGCCGGCATTCCCCACGGCGGCTTTGTCATCCATACCGGAAAAACCGGCTGGAACCAGGAAAATAATCATGTGATCGAATACAGCTTAAAGCTGGATTCCAATCCCGAATTTACTTCTTCCGTCTTGGTCTCCTATGCACGCGCCGCCTATCGCCTGCAGCAGGAGGGACAGTCCGGCTGCAAGACCGTACTTGATATTGCTCCCTCCTATTTAAGCGCTAAAAGCGGCGATGCCCTGCGCGCTGCTCTTCTTTAATCTTTCAGGAAAGGACTTTCTCCATGAATCTTGAAGATATTTATCAGGCATACTGCCAAAAAGATATTTATCCGTATCATATGCCCGGCCATAAACGCAATACGGCGATGCTGCAGATGGCCAACCCTTATGGCCTCGATTTCACCGAAATCGACGGCCTGGATGATCTGCATGAGGCCAGTGCGCACCTGGACCGCGACTCCATTTTAGCCAATGCCATGCGCAGAGCCGCTCGTCTATTTGGCGCCCGGCGCAGCCTCTATCTGGTTGGCGGCAGTACAGCCGGCCTTGTTTGCTCGATTTTGGCCTGCACGCGGCGCGGCGATGAAATTCTGATTCCGCGCAACTGCCACAAATCGGTTTATAACGCGCTGGCGCTGGCAGGGCTTAAGCCCGTTTATATTTATCCCTCTGTTGATGAAAGCTTTGGCGTATACGCTAACCTGCAGCCCCAGGATGTCAAAAATGCATTAGACGCGCATCCTGACATTCGTTTGGCTGTGTTGGTATCGCCCACCTTTGACGGAATTGTCTCTGACGTTACTGCAATCGCGGAAACGGTTCACGCACATGGCATTCCGCTGCTGGTGGATGAGGCCCACGGACCGCATCTTGGCTTTTCGCCCGATTTTCCGGACAGCGCAGTCCACCGCGGCGCTGATATTGTGGTTCAGAGTCTGCATAAGACCTTGCCTGTACTGACGCAGACCTCGATCCTCCATATATGCAGCGATCGCATCGATGAACAGAACCTTGTTCGCCAGCTGGCCGTAATCGAATCGACCAGCCCCTCCTATGTGCTGATGGCCAGCGCTGATAAATGTGTGGATCTGCTGGAGCAGCAGGGTCCGGAATTATTTTCTGTTTATTATCAGCGCCTGCAGCAGTTTTCTGAGCAGATGAAAGCACTGAAGCACCTGCGTGTATTAGGCATGGGAAACGATGATATCAAGACGCATCCCCATATTTTCGCCTATGATCCGGGCAAAATCCTGATTTCTACGCGCGGCACCACGCTGACCGGAGCAGAGCTGTATGCTGTCCTGCTTGACAAATACCGCCTGCAGATGGAAATGAAGCTGCGGGATATGGTGCTGGCTATGACGAGCATCTGTGATACCCAGGAAGGATTTGACCGCCTTGCCGCCGCTCTGCTGGAAATTGATGCCGGGCTTAAAGACGGAGCGCCAGGCGCCGCTTTCACCTTAAAGCAATGCGAATTTTCGGTTCCGACCATTTCACCGGCCGAGGCTATGGAGCGCGCCAGCGTTATGCGCTCTCCTGAGGAAGCAGCCGGCCATATCGCCCGTGAATTTGTTTACGCATATCCGCCCGGCATTCCCTATATTGTGCCCGGCGAGACCATCGAAAGCTCTACACTGGAAACCATGCGTCAGATGCAGGCAAGCGGAATTCGCTTAATCAGCACCTGCCATCAATATCCTGATTTTATTGAGACCTGTGAATAAGCTTTGAGGCAAGCGCAGGCCTTTGAGGCAGGTGTCTGTGCAGTCGCTGGCCAGATGTCTGTGCAGTCGCTGCCCGCTCCTCCCGCCGCCAATGGCGGAAATGGACGATATAGCTGAATTTTTTCTGCCACATGTGGCGGAACCCGAGTTAAATGGCGGAAAGCTTCCGCCATTTTTCTTTTTAGAAGACTTACCAACTGAGAGAGTTCCGCTATTTTACAACTGTTCCGCCATACATGGGAGAAAAAGTTCAGCTATATTGCTAATTCTTAAAAAGCTGACTGAAGAAAAATAAAGCATAAAAAGAGGATGCTGCCATGCTTGCAGCATCCTCTTACTTTTATCTAGCAAAGCGTCTCTTGATGAGGAGTAAGACTGCCATCGCCAGCACTGCTCCCAGCAGCACCGCCATCATCGGCCTCATCCCTTCATCTCCTGTCGCCGGCCCTACATTGTCGATCTTTCCATCTCCATCTGCATCGATGTTCTTA
>JAAWDX010000013.1 GCA_022794035.1 Lachnospiraceae bacterium
AGTGACCAAACAGTGACCAAATCAAAATCAAATCCGCTTATTTAGCGGCATACAGAGCTTTTTAGACAGGTTCGAATCCTGTCATTCCGATTTTTCATGAAAACCGCTTGTATAGGCGGTTTTTTGTTTTTCCAGTGTTTATTCCGTCCTCCATGTACGTCAGTATAATACATAAAAGGGCTCTCATAGACTATCCAATATTTAATTTCAACTTCCGCTATCTTTTATAAAAAAGCTAAGCCAAAACACCACATATAGCTATACCGATCCGGCGCGGGATACACAACAAAAGCAACATCAGCCGAAGTACTTGCCCATTTTAAAATACCCACTGAAAACAACTCCGTTTTTCAGTGGGTATTATTTTAAGACCATTCCTTCCTTATCAATAAGAAGAGAATATATCCTTTTACTTCATCGCACCACATTTCAAGCACGATTTCCTTGAAGATGAATTCATGGCTCCACACGCACTACACTTCCATTGTCCGCTTGTCGAAACAGAAGAAGAAGTACTTTTTTCAAACAAGGTCGCTTTACCATTATTCATATCCAGATTAGGCTCTACATCCACATCGGCCATTGGTGAACGATACGTTATCAACGTATAAATTTGATCCTTACGCTCATCTGGCCGCATTGTTGAATGAAACTTAATATCCAATATCTCATATCGCCGCTTTTGCATCTGAAGCAGCACTTCATTCACATTTCTTGTATATTCCACATCACAGCCTTCATCTCTATCTTCCGAACGAAGCCTGAACATCAACACATGAACCCTGCCATCGCATCGTTCCAGATTTTCAAGGTATCGTTCCAAGTCCCTCTGATCAAGATACCCCATACCTTATCACCGCCTTATCCCAAATTCTTCAGGCTGGTTTCCACCTGCTCCAGTAGCGAACGGTACTTATTGCCCTTCGCCTTTTCCTCTTCCACCACGCTGGCCGGCGCCTTGCTGATAAAGCCCTGATTGCTCAGCTTCTTCTCCACGCGCGCAATCTCGCCCTCAAGGCGCTGCCGCTCCTTGGTTAAGCGCTCGCGCTCCTTCTCAAGGTCCACCAGCTGATCCAGCGGAATGCAGATCACCGCCTCGCGGATCGGAATCGTCACAGCGCTCTCCGGTATGCCTGTACGGTCTGCCTGCACGCTTACCTCGGTAGCAAAGGCCAGCGGCGCCAAAAAGCTGCCGCCACGGCGGAAAATGTCCAGCACCCTCTCCTGCTCCGATACTACAATCACCTGTGCCTTCTGCTTGGGAGGCACGTTCATCTGAGACCGCACGTTACGGATGCCGCGAATGGCTTCCTTCATGCGCT
The DNA here is from genome assembly GCA_022794035.1 of Lachnospiraceae bacterium. Classification (NCBI taxonomy): domain Bacteria; kingdom Bacillati; phylum Bacillota; class Clostridia; order Lachnospirales; family Lachnospiraceae; species Lachnospiraceae bacterium. The sequence goes on from JAAWDX010000013.1 coordinate 1,323, forward strand.
CCACCTCATCCTCCTCTTCCGGAAAATGCATAGCCTCATCATAGGCGGGCCACTCGCTGAACATGATCGTCTCCTCTTCCGGGCACAAGTACGAATAGATCTCCTCCGTGATAAACGGCATAAACGGATGCAGCATCTTGAGACCCGTGACCAGAACGGTTTTCAGCGTCCATAATGCCGCCGTGCGGCTCTGATCATGCTCTGCGTAAAGGCGGGATTTCACCATTTCAATATACCAGTCGCAGAATTCCTCCCACAGGAACGTCGTCAGCTTATCGCTCACAATACCCAGCTCGTACCGGTTCATATTGTCGGTCACTTCCTTGGCCAGATTGTTGACCTTAGACAGAATCCAGCGATCAGCTGCCAAAAGCTCTTCTGGCGCCATGGCCTGCGGAAGCTCCTCATCCATATTCATCAGGATGAAGCGGGAGGCATTCCAGATCTTGTTGGCAAAATTGCGGGAGGCCTCCACTTTCGACCAATAGAAACGCATATCATTTCCGGCGGCATTGCCCGTCACCAGCATCAGCCGCAGCGCGTCTGCACCGTACTGATCGATGACCTCGAGCGGATCGATGCCGTTGCCCAGGCTCTTGCTCATCTTTACGCCGTTTTCATCACGCACCAGACCGTGAATGAGCACATCCTTAAACGGCACCTCGCCGGTGTACTCCAAAGCGGAAAAGACCATACGCGATACCCAGAAGGTGATGATATCATAGCCGGTTACCAGCACGTCGGTCGGGTAGAAATATTTGAGCTCCGGCGTCTCATCCGGCCAGCCAAGCGTGGAAAACGGCCACAGAGCTGAGCTGAACCACGTGTCCAGCGTGTCCTCATCCTGCTGCCAATGCGTGCAGCCGCATTTCTCACAGGCCCCTGTGGGCGCCGTCTTCTGCACCACCATATGCCCGCACTCCTCACAATAATAGGCCGGGATCCGGTGTCCCCACCACAGCTGACGGCTGATGCACCAGTCATGCAGGTTCTCCATCCAGTTCAGGTACATCTTGTCGAAGCGCTCCGGCACAAAGCGGAAATCGCCCTTTTTCAGCGCTTCGATGGCCGGCTTTCTCAATTTATCCATGGCCACGAACCACTGCGGCTTGATCATGGGCTCAATCGTGCAGCCACAGCGGTCATGCGTGCCTACATTATGCGTATGATCCTCAATGCGCACCAGATAGCCCTGCTCCTCCAGATCCTTCACCATCGCCTTACGCGCCTCATAGCGATCCATGCCGGCATATTTGCCGCACAGCTCATTCATATGCCCATCATCGGTAAGCACGTTAATCTGCTCCAGATTATGGCGCTGTCCTACCTCAAAGTCGTTCGGGTCATGCGCCGGCGTAATCTTAACCGCACCGGTTCCAAATTCCTTATCCACATAGGCATCCGCAATCACCGGAATCTCTTTATTCACCAGCGGCAGAATGACCATTTTACCCACCTTGTCGGTGTAGCGCGGATCGCTCGGATGCACAGCCACCGCCGTATCGCCCAGCATCGTCTCCGGACGGGTCGTGGCCACCTCAATATAGCCGCTGCCATCCGCATACGGATAGCGCAGATGCCAGAAGTGTCCCGCCTGCTCCTCGTGCAGTGTCTCGGCATCTGAAATCGAGGTCTGGCACTGCGGGCACCAGTTGATAATGCGCTTGCCCTTATAGATCAGCCCCTGCTCATACAAACGAATAAATACATCCAGCACCGCCTTGGACAGCCCTTCATCCATCGTAAACCGCGCACGGTCCCAGTCACAGGACGCACCCATCTTTTTCAGCTGGCTGATAATACGGTCATTATAAGTCTCCTTCCAGGCCCAGGCCTCCTTCAAAAAGCCCTCGCGCCCCAAATCTGCCTTATTGATGCCCTGTTCCGCCAGCTTCTGAATGACCTTAACCTCGGTAGCAATGCTGGCATGATCCGTCCCCGGCTGCCACAGCACATTATAGCCCTGCATTCTTTTCCAGCGAATCAAAATATCCTGCAGCGTATTATCCAGCGCATGCCCCATGTGCAGCTGCCCCGTGATGTTTGGCGGCGGAATCACAATCGTAAAAGGCTTACGCGTCTCATCCACCTCTGCATGAAAATACTTCTTGCTCTCCCATTTCTCGTAGAGCCGCCCCTCGATCTGATGCGGATCATAGGTTGTCGGTAAATTTTTCATAATCTCCTCCTGTATGCCGTCAAATAAAAAAGCGGTCTTCGCCTGCTAAGGGCGAAAACCGCGGTACCACCTTAATTTGTTCTCTTCATCCGTAACGGAATGACCCGACCAAAGCTAGTCGCCCCGTCTATTTTCGCGCCCGCGCGCGGCGGGAAAAATGACCGAGTCTTTCGCCTTGATGACTCCGAAGCTACCTTCCATCCTGCGTTTGGCCGGGAAATCTTTCAGCCGGTGAATTTCCTTCTCTGCTGCCTGTCCGGATGTACTCCTCTTCATCACAGTCTTGTGTTTTAAGTTGTGTTTTATCATAGCGCAGGGAATGCGCTTTGTCAAGCTTTTATTTTTTTGCCCTGACAAGCAGCATCATGGGACGCCGCAGCTCATCCTGCATACCGGGCAGTGCTTTCCCTGCTGCTGTTTTAAATTGCTTTCCTTTACTTGGAAGATACGTTATCCATTTGCTATATGTGATAAATTACGTACAAAACCATGCTTTGATACGTTGAATTCGTCAAATTCAAACTTGCCAACTTACAAACCTGTGCCAAAGGGACGGACCTCTCAGGGTCTCCACCCTTTTATTCACTCCAGAGCACAACTTCGCCCGGCGCAGCCGCCAGCGTCTTTTTCATATCGATCAGCCGCTGATTGGACGAGCCCCTAAAGCGCAGCGAAATATCCTTCAGCTCCTCCACAAACCGGCCGTCCACCAGTACATCCAGCAGCCCCAGCAGCTCCTCTGTGACTTCGCAGTGCGCATGCGCCCCCTCGCGCCGGAGCTCCTCCAGCGTAAAGCCCGAATACGCCCAAATCGTCTTATCCGGCAGCTCACGCCGCACCCGCTTTAGAAACGGCAAGAGACCGCGCTGGTTCTGCGGCTCCATCGGCTCGCCCCCCAGCAGCGTCAGCCCGTTAATATACTCCGCTGAAAGCATCGAAATCAGCTGCTGCTCCGTCTCCTCCGTGAACGGCTGACCATAGCAAAAATCCCATGTCTCCGGCTGAAAGCAGTTCTTGCAGCGATTGGTACAACCCGACACAAACAGCGTCACGCGCACGCCAATGCCATTCGCAATATCGCAGTTTTTAATATTCCCATAATACATCGCAGATCCCCCTTACAGGTGCATCACACGTTCCTTAATCTCCTGCGTACGACCCTGATTCCAGAACTGCGTGCCAATATAGCCGCAGGTACGCCGGGCCACATTCATCTTGTCCTGGTCCTGGTTCCCGCAGCGCGGGCAAGTCCAGACGAGCTTACCATCCTGCTCGCGGATTTCAATTTCGCCGTCCCAGCCGCATTCCTGACAATAATCGCTCTTGGTGTTAAGCTCTGCATACATGATATTATCATAAATAAACTTGATCAGCTGCAGCACAGCTTCCAGATTATTCTGCATGTTGGGCACCTCGACATAGCTGATGGCTCCGCCGGTGGAAAGCGCCTGGAACTGCGACTCAAAACGCAGCTTTTCAAAGGCGTCAATATCCTCGGTCACATGCACATGATAGCTATTGGTGATATAGCCCTTGTCCGTCACGCCCGGAATGATCCCGAAGCGGCGCTGCAGGCACTTAGCAAATTTGTAGGTCGTGGACTCGAGCGGCGTGCCGTAGATGCCAAAGCCAATCGTGGTCTCTTCCTTCCATCTGTCGCAGGCCTCGTTCATATGCTTCATCACATCCAGCGCAAACGGCGTGGCAGATGGATCGGTATGCGACTTGCCGGTCATATAGCGCACGCACTCGCACAGTCCGGCATAGCCAAGCGAAATCGTGGAATAGCCGCCATACAGCAGCTTATCGATCGGCTCACCCTTCTGCAGGCGGGCGCAGGCGCCGTACTGCCACAGAATGGGCGCTGCATCAGAAAGCGTACCCTTTAAACGCTCGTGACGGCACATCAGTGCCCGGTAGCAAAGATCCAGACGCTCATCAAAGATCTGCCAGAATTTATCCATATTGCCGCCGGAGGAAAGCGCCACATCCACCAGATTCAGCGTGACAACCCCCTGATTAAAGCGGCCATAGAACTGATACTCTCCCTTTTCATTCTTCCACGGAGAAAGCGCACTGCGGCAGCCCATTACCGGGAAGCAATTGCCCTCCTTGAGCTCCTTCATCTTCTTTTCGGATATGTAATCCGGCACCAGGCGCTTAGCCGTGCATTTGGCCGCCAGCTTCGTCAGATAATAATACGGCGCATTCTCATGCACATTATCCTCCTCCAGCACATAAATCAGCTTCGGAAAGGCCGGCGTCACCCACACGCCCTGCTCATTCTTTACGCCCTGATGGCGCTGCTCCAGGACCTCCTCGATGATCATGGCCAGATCCTTCTTCTCCTGCTCGCTTTTGGCCTCGTTCAGATACATAAACACCGTCACAAACGGAGCCTGCCCATTCGTCGTCAGCAGCGTCACCACCTGATACTGGATCGTCTGCACGCCGCGGCGCACCTCCTCGCGCAAACGCGTCTCGGTAAGCTTCTCCAGCTCCTCCTCCGAAAGCGTCAGCCCGATATTTTTGGTCTCACGCTCCAGATCGCGGTGAATCTTCTCGCGGCTCACCTGCACAAAGGGCGCCAAATGCGCCAGCGAAATCGACTGGCCGCCGTATTGATTGGAAGCCACCTGCGCAATGATCTGCGTAGCAATGTTGCACGCCGTAGAAAAACTATGCGGCCGCTCGATCAGCGTACCCGTGATCACCGTGCCGTTCTGCAGCATATCCTCCAGATTCACCAGATCGCAGTTATGCATATGCTGTGCATAATAATCGGTATCATGAAAATGAATAATACCCTCATTATGCGCCTCCACGATATCCTGCGGCAACAAAATACGGTTCGTAATATCCCGGGACACCTCGCCCGCCATATAATCGCGCTGCGTGGAATTAACCACCGGGTTTTTATTTGAATTCTCCTGCTTCGCCTCTTCATTGTTGCACTCAATCAGGCTGAGAATCTTGTCATCCGTCGTATTAGACTGGCGCACCAACGCTCTCGTGTAGCGATAGGTAATATATGCCTTAGCCACCTCAAAGGCCCCCTGCGCCATGATCTGGTGCTCCACCATATCCTGTACTTCCTCCACACTCGGCGAACGCCCCAGCCGCTCACAGGACAGCACCACACTCTCCGCGATCCGCTCGATCTGCACCGGCGTCATCTGCGCCGAAGCCTCTACCGCCGCATTCGCCTTGCTGATCGCCTTGATAATTTTATCGATATTAAAGTCAACCTCAGAACCGTTTCTTTTTAAAATCTTCATTTGCCTTCTCCTTTGCCTCTCTCTCATGCAGACCACTATATATTGTGTTCGCTAGTTATAGACTATAGCAGATATGGCATTTCTTGTCAACTATCTTCTTGGTTGATTTTTATCCCCCGCGGCCCTCACAACCCGCCGCTAAGCGGCAAAATAAGCGGCGGCCAATGCCTTGACCACCGCTAAAAAATTTTTTTGCTCTCTATTTTACTCTAATTCACAAACCTCAAAGACGACAGCAATCGCTCCAGCGTACTGTCATCTTTCCCTGTAGAAAAATCTGCATAGCTAATCAAATATACTCTGCTGCCATGCGGCACCAGCGCTGCCTGCACGACGCAGCTTACCTGCTCCTTTTCCACCTGATAGGCCAGCGTGAGCGCCGTCACCTCATCGCCATAAATCCGAATGCGGCTGCTCTGTACATCGTCTGAGCTCAGCCCCAACTTCTTGATTGGAACTACCAGCTCATCCAGCTCCTTCATGATGTTTTCCAGCTCTTCATTGGCAAATTCGCGCCCGGTGTCCCAATAGCCAAAATCAACATAATTCACCGTGCCTTTATCAGCCGCCGGAGAGGTCAGCCGGCCAAAAATTGCCAGATTGTTGCTGCTGCCCACGACCTGCACCTGTGAATCCATATCCGTCTGCAGCGGATCCCAGCTGCTGCTCTTCCATCCGGCAGCAAACCGAAACTCCAAATCCCCCACCTGATAGCTCGCCCAGTTACCCGGAACATCCACGCTGGCATCCGAATAGCCGCCGCATCCTGTCAGGAGCAAAAGTGCTGTGCACAGGAGGGTCATCCATTTTTTTATTCGCATTTTCTCACCTATGTATCGTTTACTTTGTTCTGTTTTATTATACTAAACAATACAGAGAAAATAAAGTATATCTTTTATTTAGATTCCTCAGAATCCGCAAACCAGCCGTTTTGAACCCATGCCTGATAGATAAAAAGGTTTGAATGATGCCCGCCGGATGCAACCGCAAAAAACATACTTTCTCCATCATCGCTCAGCATAGGGTTAAGGTGTGACCCTTCTGCCAAGGCCTTCAATTTTTCTAAGATTGCTTTCTCCATTTTCCTACTTGTGGCATCATCCTTATATTCATAATCAAAACATCCTACTAAAAGTGGCCTCATATCGCCATCGGTTTTGCCCACGGCATAGCAGTCCGTCATATATGGCGCCACCTCCGAAATCTCATTCAGAAATTCCTGCGCCCATTCCGTCACATCATATGCTTCCGGATCCACCTTAGGAAACTCCCAGCGCAGGACCTCTACTACCCTTTCTTTAACAGAAAGATCAACCGGAATAATTTCCCGGTCCCACAGTGCGCTGCTCTCCGTGTCCCTGCCGCTCTGAGCATCTGCCGGCGGCTCTTGCTGGCATCCCGGCAAGCTGCAAAGCATACTGATACATAATAGACTGATTAAAATACTTTTTCTCATAGCAACTCTCCTTAATCTGGCATCGGCATCCTTTTGAGATCGCCGCCGCCTGAAAAGCCTCCTCCAACCCATGTTCTAAACCGATACCCTTCTGTTGCTACAAAATAGAATATCTTATCCGGATTCATCGCATGGGCCTGTGTTATTTCTTTGCCTTCTGCTATAGTCGTTATTTCCTTTTTCAGCACACTGCTCATCTGATTGCCTAACGGGTGTCCTTGCGAATCATCCTCTTCATTATATACAAAGCAGAGTATCAGAATATCCGGCCCCTCTCCATTCTGCTTTCCAATTGCATAGCATTCTTTTACATACGGTTTTATCTCCGGCAGCTGCTCCAGCAGCTCATAGCCCCAGTCGGTGATCTCCCAGTCTTCAATATTCACCTCCGGGAATTCAACCTCCATGCAGCGGGCAATCATTTCTTTTGCTGATAGATCTCTGGGCATATTTATCGGAATCGCTCTTTCTACCTCACTGCTTTGTCCTTCGCTATGACTCTCGTTCTCATTTTCCTCCGCACCGCCTGCGTCAAGACACCTGCCGATTTCCTCAAGCGCCTGCTGGTACGCCGTTTCAAGCGAGTCTGTCTGTCCAAAAATATATTCCTCTATCTCCCTTGTCATGCAGCAGTGCAGCTGCCACTCCGGAAGCAGCGCCTTGTCGATATGTGACAGTATGTCTTCCAGCTTCCCTCTCGTCTCACTTGTCATTGGTTTAATCGTATAAGCATCGCCAAGCCAATTCTCTCCCTCCGGCACGCGATCCGGCGGGAAATTGCCCATCATCGGATAGAATTCATACTGCGTTTCACACAGATCATCCAGCATTTCATTCGTAGTACTGCGGTTAACGCTTATATCAAAATGCATAAACCTCTTGGTATCCGCCAAGCATTTAATCAGCTGATATCCAGCCTCTTCATTGGGGGCGTCCTTGACAACAGCCCCCCAGCTTGTTACCTGGGCCGTGTACCCCTGGGCATTTTCCCTTGCCGGGATCCCAACTAAAACAAATTCTTCATTTCGATCTGAATAGCGCGATTCATAATATCCGCTCTGCGCGGCAAAAGAATGCATGAAATAACTGGAATTGCCTCCCTCCGCAAAACACCCCGTCTGATCATGAAACTCTTCAAAAGCATCCAACATCTCTGAAACTGCTAAATTATTAATTTTCCCGTACCGGGAAAACCTTTCATTTAAAAAGCCCTGATTCTCGCTTGCCATTTGCTTTAGTTCATCCTGTGACATTCCGTAATCATTGATGAGATAGGCCTTATACAGCTCGGCCAGCCGGCTAAAATAATCAAATTCCAGCTTTGCCTCTCCGGTCTCATAGTCAAGCAAAGAAACCCCGCTGGCGGCATCAAACAGCACATATGCATAATCATTCCACATATTAGAAAACTGCAGCATCAGCATCTCACTTTCATCCCGCTGCTCATTCCACAGATCAGTAAACTTAGTGACCATTTCATGATAGGTTTCTTCTCCCGTTAGCGGCAGGTCATGCTGCTGCAAAGACTCCTTGGAGGACATCAGTATGTTCATATTAAAGGTTAGCGGAAAGATGTACTGTTTGCCCTGCACAAGACCGCTCCGCAGTACAGCGGAAAAATACTCCTCTCCTGTATAAATTTCATCCTGTTCAAAATAGGGCATTAAGTCTGCAAACATCCCCTGCTCCATATAAGGATACAGGCAGTAATCCTCCGACGTATACGAACCAATGACTACATCCGGCCCTCTCTTTCCGCTCTCCTTTTCCTCCTGTACCTGCTGCAGAAGAGCAGCTGTCGTAGAAAAAAAGGTGATTTCAACAGGCAGCGAACTCGTCTTTTTAAATTCCTCTATGGCATCATAATACATATACCCTTCCTCTCCCCAGAGCAGGGCATGTGACAAAAATTCCCCGATCGAATACCGCGTCTGATAATAGCTTTCACCATAATTTGTCATCACTTCATTGCCCACAACATAGACAACTAGAGCATTTTCATTTTCATTACTTGCTTCTATATTTATCTCTTCTTCTTTTTCTCTCCCACATCCCATTAACAAAAACGAGAGAATTAAAATCATGCTAATAATTATATTTTTTCTCTTCATCACACTTTTCCCCACAACTTGTTTTTGTTTAATTATACCATATATTTATATAATATCAATATATTTTTATTTGTTTTGTCTATCTTTTACCCTTGTTACTCTCTTGCCAACCGCCCTTCCTTATGCTATACTTAATTAAAATATCGAAGGAGGATTTGTAAGTGGGTATTTGTGTAATTCGCATTCGCATCCAGGGGCAATAAAAGCAGATAAACCATCTCATGATGCTTGAGGTCTTTTTTGCGTGCGAATACACAGAGCTGACAACCTCTAAAGACATGCGTCTATGCTAAGACCATCGTCTTATTTTGTCTTATTTTGTTGCATGTGCAGGCATACTCAACCCATGGGTATGGCCTGCTTTTTTTGCCTTTATTTTGAATTCTATAAAATAAATCAGGAGGCAAAGCATGCAAAAAACATCTAGCTGTATTCATCATTCACAGAATTTTATTACCAGCCGCTATCTTCTTAACCGCATTGTATCTCTCAGTACCATCAATAAAGACGATACTGTACTTGAAATCGGCACAGGCAAAGGACATTTAACTGAAATCCTGGCCCAAAAGGCCGGCACTGTTTATTCCATAGAGCTTGATCAAAGGCTATTTTGCTATTCACAGAAAAAATTAGCTTCTCATCATAATATCAAGCTCATTCAAGGCGATTTTTTAACCTACCGCCTGCCGACCCGCGGTGCCTACAAGGTTTTTGCTAATATCCCCTATAATCTCACGACCCAGATCATCGATAAGCTGACCGGCGCACCGAATCCCCCTGCGGAAATATGGCTGATCATGGAAAAAGGAGCGGCCAAGCGTTTTGCCGGTCTATCTAAAGAGACGCAGAAATCCCTTTTATTAAAGCCACAGTGGCAGATGAAAATTTTATATCATTTTCGCAGAGAGGACTTTCATCCCTCACCTGCCGTGGACTCCGTTTTGCTGCATTTTTCTCGCAAAGAAAAGCCCGACCTGTCGGCCAGCGAATATGCTGCTTATCAGCGTTTTATTGCGCATTCTATGCGCTATGGACTTTGCTCAAAAAAAGGGCTGCTCACTCCGAGGCAGGTGCGCACAGCTCTTCATCTGGCAGGTCTTCCTTTCGCTCATGAAAGCGGCATCACGCTTTATGTTCAGTGGCTTTGCTTATTTCGGTATTACCGCAAGCAAAAGTAAAACCATTGTTTTTATCCTACGGCTGGCATCCGCAGGCAGAATCTGCTATAATGCGTTTAATGAAATTAAAAAGGAGGAATCCGCATGCGTATCGCTATCTGTGACGATCAGCCTCTGCAGCTAAGCCTGCTGCAGGCGCAGTGCCGGCGCTGGGGGCAAGGCTGCGGCGAGGCAGTGGAGCTTTTGAGCTTTGCCAGTGCCGAAAGCTTTCTCTTTGCCTATGAGACCGATAAGCAGATTGATCTGCTGCTGCTCGACATCCAGATGCCCGGCCTCTCCGGCATGCAGCTGGCGCAGAAGCTGCGGCAGAGCCGGGACTCTCTTACGCTGGCGCTCATCACTGCTACTCCCGATTTTGTCCTGCAGGGCTACGAGGTAAGCGCGCTGGCCTATCTGCTCAAGCCGGTTTCTGATGAAGCGCTTTTTGCGCTGCTAGACCGGGTCAAAGCGCAGCGCGTTCCGCCCTCGGTGCTCATCGATCATGACGGCATCACGGAGCGCGTTCCTCTTTCTGATATTATATATCTTGAAAGTGCCGGGCATAATACCCGTATCGTCTGCACGCAGCAGAGCATCGAAAGTCCGCATGTGCTCAGCTATTTTGAAGCGCAGCTGGCAGAGCAGTTTCCCGGCCGCTTCCACCGCTGCCACCGCTGCTATCTGATCCATCTGGCGCATGCCGCCTCGCTGCACAAAAAAGAAGTGATCCTCGAGCCCGATTATCATATCCCTGTTGCCCGCGGCCGCTTTGAGCCGCTAAGTCTCGCCTATATGGCCTATTACCGAAACATGCAATCATGATATTTTCTCTGTTTTTTATTACGGCTCTTGCCGTCTATCTTCTTTTTGCCATCGGCTCGGTTCATCCGGGAAAGCTTAAAAATGCCATTTTCTTTTTATTGCTTTTCTTGGCGGCCGCTTCCGGCGGCCTGCTTTCTGTGCTATATTCAGCTGCCCCCTATATCGGCTGGTGCATCCTTGGCCTTCTTTTGTTTGGCTTTGATCTTTTTTATGATGAAGAGGGCCTTTTGCATCAATGGCCCTATCTGACGGTCCTTTGGCTCGGCAGCCTGCTTCTGCTCCTGACCGGCACCGTGCTTTTGCTGCCGGCGCTGCTCTGCCTCGTACTCGCCGTCTACCGGCGCGAGCTGAAGCAGCCGGTTTCCTATATCAAGCTGCTGCTTTTAACTGTTTTGGCGCTGCTGCCCCTTTCCTTGCCCCTGCGGGGCGCTCTGCTGCTTCTGCTGCTGACCGCGCTGGAGCTGACGCGCCATGGCTATCAGGCCAATTTTGAACGCAGCACGCGGGCGTTTCAGCAGCGGGTGCTGACGCAGCAATATGATGAGATCAAGCAGATGTACCTCAATATGCGCGGCTGGCGGCATGATTATCACAGCCACATTCAGAGCATCAAGGCCTATCTGGCGCTGGGGCAGCTGCCGCAGGCGCAGGCCTATCTGGAGGAGCTGGACGCCGATCTTTCCCATGTGGAGCAGTATATCCGCAGCGGCCACCTGATGGTGGATGCGATTTTGAACAGCAAGCTGAGCCTGGCGGAAAAGGCGCTGATCCGCGTGGACTGCACGGCGCAGCTGCCGGAGCAGCTGGCGCTCTCCGATGTGGATCTTTGCGTACTGCTGGGCAATCTGCTGGATAACGCCATCGAGGCCTGCGAGCAGATCGAGCCGGACGCGCGCTTTTTGCGCGTCTATATGACGGTGCATAAAAAGCAGCTCTATCTTTCGGTGCAAAATGCAGCCAAGGAAATCCTCAATTTCAACGAGCGCCACTACATCACCTCCAAGCGCGGCCATCACGGACTGGGCATGCTGCGCGTAAAGCTCTTGGTTGATAAGTACGAAGGGTATCTGAACCTGCAGAACGAGCCCGGCATTTTCGCCGCTGAGGTCACGCTGCCCAATCCCTAACCTGCGATTCATGCGCCCCACATGCAGTTCATGCAAAAAACTGCTGCGCGGGCGCTCTTTTTGTTATACTCGCCTCATCTTATTCAAGGAGGTTTTAACGCCATGACATATAACCACTCGTATTCGATCTGGCAAAACGTCTGGTACTGCGCAAGGCGCGTCATTCATCAGACCGGCTGCCGCTATTATCTGCCTGCCGTTTTGGTCATGCTGGCCACCGCGCTGCTCCCCTTTGCCGCCGCGTTCTTTCCGAGTACATTGATTCGCATTTTAACACAGGGCGCCAGCGCCCAAACCGCTTTTGTCACCATTCTTGGGTTTGTGCTGCTGCTCGGCTCTCTTACGCTGATCGCCTCACTCGCCCGGACGTACCGCGACCGCGCTATTTTAAGCTTTCGCCTTCATGATACCGCTCTGTATGAAAAGCTGATGAGCTTTTCCTATTCGTACCTGGAAACCAAACAAGCGAATCAGGATAAGGTTGCCGCCGGTAGGGCGCACTATTCCGGCAGTCAGCAAGGCATTGAAAAAACAGTGCAATGTCCTGTTGATATTGCAGGCGCGCTGCTGAGCATCATTCTGTACGCTTTAGTGACCGCTTCCCTGCATCCGCTGCTTGTTATTGTGCTGCTTGCCTGCTCCTGCATTCAGGCGGTCTTCATTTCTAAAAACGTGCCCTTTCAGCGCCGCATCATCGAAGAAAGCAATGATACCGAGCAGCAGTATACGCTTACGGCAAGCCAATGCATTCAGGCGAAGACGGCGAAAGATATCCGCCTGTATCATACCGACGCCTGGTTCCGTGACAAATTATACAGCTATACTAAGACACTGTCCTCTCTGCGGAGCCGTGCTCATCTGCGGCATTTCGGTATTCAGTCTATCGGCCGTCTGGCTGTGCTGCTGCGCGATTTAACCTGCTATGGGTATTTGATTTATCAGGTGACGCAGGGGCTGGATTTGGCTGCCTTTACACTGTATCTTTCTATTTTCGCCGGATTCACCGGTTATTTTGAGACCATCGTACAAAGGTATTGGGACCTCTCAGACACTAATGAATTTATTACCTCCTTCCGCAATTATTTGGAGGAGCCCAGCCATGCCGTGCTGACAGGGAGCCGCTCTGTACCGGTCGGTTCGCACAGCTTCACCTTCGAGGATGTGAGCTTCTGCTATGCAGAAAGCGATACGCCTACGCTTGAGCATTTTAATCTGACAATCCGGCAGGGTGAGAATCTGGCGCTCGTAGGCCTTAACGGCGCGGGCAAAACCACGCTGATCAAGCTGCTCTGCGGCCTTTATAAGCCAACCTCCGGCCGCATTTTGATGGATGGCATTGATATTCAGGAGTTCGAGGCTGATGCCTATTACCGCGCTATGGGGGTCGTTTTTCAGGATGATTTTTCCGCCGCTTTTCCGCTTAGCGAGAATGTGACCGGCCTGCCTGACGGCGAGGAGGATGAGGAAAGGCTGTGGGAGGCGCTTAGCTCTGCCGGCCTTGCCGATAAAATCAAATCGTATCCAAATCATATCCACACGCGTTTGTATCAGGATATTGATCCTAACGGTATTTTGCTTTCCGGCGGAGAAATGCAGCGGCTGATGCTGGCGCGGGCGCTCTATAAGGCTGCGGACACACTGATATTGGATGAGCCTACTGCGGCGCTGGATCCGCTGGCAGAGGCGGATATGTATGCCAAATATCATCAGATGACGCAGGGCAAAACGACTCTCTTTATTTCGCACCGGCTGAGCTCTACTCAGTTTTGTGACCGTATCATTTTCTTGGAAAACGGACGCATTGCCGAAGAAGGATCGCACGAGCAGCTGCTGCGTGCAGGCGGCTTATATGCCGATCTGTTCCGCACGCAGGCCAGCTATTATCAGGAGGAGGTGCCTGCCTTATGAAACGACTAAAGCAAATTTTTTCTATCATTCACCGTCATGACCCTTCTATTCTGCCGGTTTGCCTGCTGGCAGCGCTGCTGCAGGGCCTTATGCCGTTTGTTTCGCTGCTGTTTTCTGCACGGATTCTCGATGAGCTGCTGCTGCAAAATTTTATGCCGGCTGTTTATCTGACGGCTGCCATGCTGCTGCTTTTATTTTTCGGCGGGCTTTTGCAGGATTTTCTGCAGATGAAGGTTTCGTGCTATATAAATGAATTCTATTATCTATCGGATCTTTGGATGCATGAGCATGCGCTCACGCTGGATTATGCTTCCATCTCTACCTATAAAACGCTGGAATCTCTGCGGATGGCGCAGGAGGCTCTGCGGCAGCGCGGCGGACTGGGGAATGTGCTGGACATGCTGACTAGACTGATCTCCCATCTGTTTACCATTGTGACTTCTTTTGGACTGGTGCTGTACTTGTGCCTGCAGCCGCCGGCGCACGGCCCGTTTGCGATCCTCTCCTCCGGGCCGGTTTCCTTGCTGCTTGCTTTAACGGTCCTGACGGGACTAATCCTCTCTAATTTCTATTTTCGTAAAAAAGATCAGCAGATTCGTACTCAGCATCTGGAAGCCTCCTTCCGCTCCGATATTATTTTTCATTATTTGAACCGGGCGGTGGTGGCCAATCCGCAGGCTTTTAAAACCATTGAGCTGGGGCGTATGGCGCCGATGCTGTATCAGCGCTTCTGTCAGGATCAGACCGAGGCCTGCGAGACCTTCCTGCTTACCTTTCCGCAGGATAAAAAGATGAACCGTTTGGACAGCCTGTTTTCTGCCCTGGTAATGCTTTTGGCCTATGGCCTGACAGTCCTGAAAATCCTTTCTGGCGCGATTTCTGTCGGCGGTCTGCTTCAATATACCGGCGCAGTCTCCCAGTTCAGCACCGGCTTTCTGCAGCTGACCGCTACCTATCAGGATCTGATGATTTACCTTTCCAGCATCAGCTATGTGCTTGATTTCTATGAGCTGGAAAATCAGTTTGAAACCGGTCATATTCCTGTTGAGAAGCGTACCGATCATGTATATGAGCTGGAATTTCATGATGTATCCTTTGCCTATCCCGGTACGGAAAAGCAGATTTTAAAGCATGTCAGCTGCAAGCTGAATTTAAAACAGAAGATGGCTGTGGTAGGGCCTAATGGCGCGGGCAAAACTACTTTTATCAAGCTCCTGTGCCGACTGTATGAGCCCACCTCGGGCTGTATTACGCTCAATGGGATCGATATCCGCAAGTATGATTACCGCCAGTATCTGGATCTGTTTGGCATTGTATTTCAGGATTTTGCTCTTTTTCCTTATTCAATCGCCGAGAACATCGCCTCCAGCCAGACGCCGGATGAAGCGCGCATCTGGCAGGCGCTGCGCCTGGTGGAAATGGAGGACCGCGTGCGCCGCCTACCGCAGGGGCTGGATACGCCCTTATTTTCACACAGCAGCAAGGAGGGCGTTAATTTCAGCGGCGGCGAGCTGCAAAAGCTTGCCATTGCGCGCGCACTTTACAAGGATGCGCCTTTGGTAATTCTGGATGAGCCCACAGCGGCGCTGGACCCGATCAGTGAATATGAGATCTATTCTCACTTTGATACGCTCGTGCAGGATAAAACCAGCATCTTTATTTCACATCGCATGAGCAGCTGCCGCTTCTGTGAGGACATTCTGGTCTTTGAAGATGGCCGGCTGGCTGAAAGAGGCAGCCACAGCGCTCTGCTGGCGCAGGATGGCAGCCTGTATGCCAGCATGTGGAACGCGCAGGCACAGTATTATGAATTAAATAGCGAGGAATGAAAATGAGGCAGCTCAAGGGGACTTGGGCTGCCTCTGCTTTGTTACTTTAGCTGGATGCGGATGGGTCTTGCTGCAGGTGAAGTGGTATACAAACCAGCTTCCTCATAAGCATGACAACATACCTAGCTTTCTCACAGCAGAGCATCCCCTAGACGTATTACAGATTATCAATAGCAGCATATAAAAGAATCCGATATTATAAATAAGTTAAATTATAAAATTTTCTATTATAAATATATTGAAATTTTAACAATTATATGATAAGATTTAAATAAATGCTTTTTGAAAGGAGACTATATTATGAAAAAGAGATTACTACCTTTAATCCTTTTATGTTTATTTTGTTTTTATTCCTATTCTGTTTCTGCTTCAAATGAAGAAACGACTGAAACAGATGAATGCAGTTATGTATATACAGATGAGGAATTACAAAAGCTTTTAGAAAATGCACTTCCTATTTCTGCACCAGAAAAGACAGATTTATCTGTACAGTCCAATTTTAATCATAATGGTTGTTATGTATATGATGTCGAAACAGGTGAAGAAAGTTTCGAAAATTTCGAAATAGAAAAATCCATTGAAAATGCAAATGAAATCTCCGCCTACGAATGCCATCCTTCTTCTACTGTTGAAAAAATTTCTTTTTCAATCAATGATTATACAATGGGAGATCGTGTTGCAATAACAGATACACTTGTTCCAAGGTACAGTAGTACCGTAAAACTCCTTATCGTCGGAAATAAAAGTGAACAAGTCTATGTAGGTACTGGTTTTATGATTGGGCCAAATAGTATAGCCATCTCTGGACACTGTATTTATAATGATGATTTAGGCGGTTGGGCACATATAGTAACAGCAATTCCTGCAATGAACGGTAAAACACTTCAACCATTTGGATCTGATAATTCATATCAGCTAGTATGTGGCGGAGAATGGAAAGAATCCTATAATAATCAGGATGACTGGGGAATTATCAGAGTTAGAAGTAATTTTGGTAACAAAACTGGCTGGTTAGGGCTACGCTGGCAAACTGATTCGTATAACGGAGAAACTGCTACTTCTGTTGGCTACCCCGCCAACGGTAGCGATAGAATGTTTTATAGTATCGGTATTATTAGCGAGTCATTGCCACGCACTTTAGTTGGAAACTGGGCTTCTTCTGGCGGCGTAAGTGGCGGTCCTTTACAAAAATATTATTCTGACACAGGGTATACAGTTATTGGTATTAACAGGGGTAAAGGAGTTGATTACGCTGATTGTATACGAATTGATGAATGGTTATATAATAAATTCATGTCTTATAGAACACTGTCTTTTGGACAATAATCTATTATTCTGTTAAGAATTATAAAGAAATTTTCTATCTAGGATGATTCTTGCCAGATAAAGGATAACCGGATAAGATGCTGACTGAAATGTCTGCCTCTTATCCGGTTTTTAATGGTAGTAAATCCACTGGCTCTGCCAGTGGATAAAAAGCTTTAGCTATGGGCAGAATAAAAACTCCTTGATATATTGAAGTTGAGGTTCGCCAACCCAACAAAATATATCAAGGAGGTCCTAACCATGAAAGAGAAGGACATAAATAGTTTAGAACATACTAAGTGGAGATGTCAATACCATATTGTATTTGCCCCCAAATATCGTAGACAAGCAATATACAAAGAGATATAAACAGACATAGGAAAAATCTTGAGGAAATTATGTGAGCAAAAAGATGTAAATATAATAGAAGCAGAAGCGTGTCCCGATCATATACATATGCTCATAGAAATACCACCTAAATATAGTGTAGCACAAATAATGGGATTTCTAAAAGGTAAGAGTAGTCTTATGATTTTCGACAGACACGCAAATTTGAAATATAAATATGGAAATCGCCATTTTGGGGCAAGAGGACACTATGTGGACACTGTAGGACGCAATAAAAAACAAATAGCGGAATACATAAGAAACCAATTGCAAGAAGATCAAATGGCAGATCAGATGAGTATACAAGAATATATAGACCCGTTTACAGGTAGCAAGACAAAGTAGGCTAAATAAAACACCCCTTTAGAGGTGTGGCCTGTAAGATGCCCTTCTAGGGCTTACTCAAGCCTCCGGCTTAGCCGGAGGTTATGACTTTTCAAGCAGAAGGCTGGATCATATCGAAAACTCAAAACTTTACCCATGGCAAGATCTTTCCCCTCTGCTCCAATTCTCTCTGCCCATTTTAGTTGCTCTGCTGCAAAACATGTATGACGCTGTCAATATGCTGGTGGTAGGACGCTATGTTACCGCGTCCGACGTAGCGACTGTCTCTACAGATACAGCTTGTCATCTGTTTTGTAATGAGCACTACTATCCTACTGGGCAGGAAACTTGACGAGGCTCATCCTCAGAAGGCCGGCACAATTATGAGCGCAAATATTATCCTGTTTTTAATCATAACTGTGCTTTTGACGGCTCTGATGAAGACCGCTGCTCGCATCGCATGAGCAGTTGCCGCTTCTGCGAGGATATTCTGGTCTTTGAAAAGGGCCAACTGGCTGAAAGAGGCAGCCACAGCGCCCTGCTGGCGCAGGATGGCAGCCTGTATGCCAGCATGTGGAACGCGCAGGCACAGTATTATGAACTAAATAGTGAGGGATGAAAATGAGGCAGCTCAAGGGGACTTGGGCTGCCTCTGCTTTGTTGCTTTGGCTGGATGCGGATGGGTCTTGGGCTGGTCGCGGCCATAACAACAGCACGACCGACATGCAAACATGCAAATCCTCTATCATCCGCCTATCAAAAAGCTTGAACAGCCGCCTTTTTTATATTAGAATATACATATGACTACCATATATAACAAGGAGAAAAGTAATGATCTATAAAGCCGTTATCTTCGACTTATTTGAAACCTTGATTACCGAGTGGGGCCACAAAAAATACACTAAAAGCGAAATGAGCTCCGATCTGGGCATTGAATCGGACAAGTTCAACAGGTACTGGGATGAAAAGGAAGAGGACCGCTATTTAGGAGCCATAAGCTTTACTGATTCGCTCCGATTTGTATGCGAAAAATGCGAAAAACCAATTGAAGACTCCCTCCTCGCTGCCATGACCGAAAAAAGAGTAGTAACCAAATCGGCATGCTTTGATTATGTTCATCCAGCCGTCTATCAGCTCTTAGAGCATCTAAAGGCCGCCAGGCTTCCCTTAGCGATTGTCAGCAACTGCTCTGCCGAGGAAGTAAACAGGATTCGACAAAGCAGGCTTGCTCCCTATTTTGATCCGATACTTCTCTCCTGTGAAATCAAAATGCAAAAGCCGGATATCCACATCTATATGGAAGCGGCCAAACTGCTCAAAGTCTCTACTAATGAATGCCTATTTGTAGGAGACGGAGGCAGCCACGAGCTGCAGGGCGCTAAAGCCGCCGGAATGACCGCACTGCAGGCGAAATGGTACACAAACCAGCTTCCTCACAAGCGTGACAGCATACCGGGCTTCCTCACAGCAGAGCATCCCCTGGATGTATTAGCAAAGCTATGATAGGCCTATACAAAATTCAAGAAAGAGAATTTACGATTTATGTTTATACAAACAGATAGATTGATCATCAGAGATATAGAAATAACAGATGCAGCTCCCTTTTCTAACATGGCGTCAGATGGCAGCCTCCACGAAGATATTGGCTTTGATGCAGAATGCGGCAGCTGGATAAACGAATGGATTATCGAAGCGCGGCATCTTGCAGACGATAACAATCCAACTGCCGATTATCTAGCCTATGCCATAGAGCTCAAAGAAACTCATGAGGTAATCGGTTCCGTTGGATGCTCCTATTATAAAGATCTTGAAAAAGTTGGCATTACGTATTTTATCGGAGCACAATACAGAAATCACGGCTATGCCGCGGAAGCAATCCAAGCATATGCACAGAATTTTCTAACGCAATATGCGCAGGATGAATTGATTGCCACCATTAGAGAAGACAATACCCCTTCATGGAAAGCTATAGAAAAAGCAGGATTCTTACTAACAGCGCAGCGATTATATCAGGATATAAATGACGAAGCAGCGCTACTGTACCGATTTTATAGCTATCAAAAAGATATATAATAAATCTATCAAAGGAGTTATCCCCATGATTCACAAAAAAGTTCCATTATCGGCTCCCGGCTCTGCCGACTATGCCGCTTTTTATACTTATTTTATCGACCAGTCGCCGGAGCTCCCCTCAGCTGGTCGTCCCGTCGTCATCATCTGTCCCGGCGGCGGCTATCAGATGACCAGCGACCGCGAGGCCGAGCCCATTGCCCTGCAGTTTAACGCTGCCGGCATCAACGCCATCATCGTGCGCTATTCCGTCGCCCCGGCACGTTTTCCCACCGCTTTGCTGGAGGTTGCCGCTGCCGTCCGTTACGTACGGGAAACCGCTGCCGAGCACGGCTGTGATCCTAACAAAATCCTCGTGGCAGGCTTTTCCGCCGGCGGGCATCTGGCAGCCAGCTACGGCAACTTCTGGCATCGTGCGCTAATCAGCGAGGCGCTAGGCTGTAAGCGCGACATTCTAAAACCAAACGGTCAAATACTTTGCTATCCCGTTATCACCTCCGGCCCGTATGCGCATCAGGGATCCATGCAAAATCTACTCGGCGAGCGCTACGAAGCGGAAAAGGATTCGCAGTCGCTCGAAAATTTCGTCACCGAAAACACGCCGCCCACCTTCATCTGGCACACACAGGCCGATCCCGTAGTGCCCGTCGAAAATGCACTGCTCTTTCTAAGCGCGCTGCAAAAAGCCGGCATTCGCACCGAATTTCACCTATTCCCCGACGGCGAGCACGGCCTTGCGCTCTGCAGTGCCTTCACCGCCGCCCATAACCGTCAGATCCAGCCCCACGCTGCCAAGTGGATGGAGCTGGCCATCGAATTTATTCATGCACTTTAAGGAGATAAGCCCATGCAAAACATTCTCATCGTAGTCGACATGCAAAATGATTTTATCCAGGGTGCCCTAGGCACAAAAGAGGCCATGGCCATTCTCCCGGCCGCAGCGTCCAAAATTCGTTCCTTCTCCGGCAGGGTCTTCTTCACAAGAGATACGCACCACGCGGACTATCTTACTACCCAGGAAGGAAAGAAGCTGCCGGTTCCGCACTGTCTGGAAGGCACCGCCGGCTGGCAGCTTCATCCGGCGCTCAGCGCCCTGTGTACAGAAGAGCCTATTAACAAAATCACCTTCGGCTCCTCTGAGCTGGCACTTCGCCTACAGGCACTAAACGAAACAGAGACCATTCAAAGCATTACTTTGATTGGCCTCTGCACAGATATCTGTGTAATTTCCAATGCTCTGCTCCTCAAGGCTTTTCTGCCGGAAGCAGAGATCATCGTAGATGCCGCCTGCTGCGCCGGCGTTACGCCGCAAAGCCATCAGACGGCTCTGCAAGCTATGAAGGCCTGTCAGATCCAGATCGAAAATGAAGAACCTTTGCACTAATCTTCATACATGTCTTTGATCTCATCCCATGTGCGGCTAAGATTGCTTTTAGCCTTTTTCTCATAGGCTTCGCTGAACTCCTCCGGCGTAATGCCAAAGCAGTCCATCATATCGATCCAGTACATCATGACGTCACTGCATTCTTCCACAAAATGGGCGCGCACATGCGCATTTTCCATGATATCCTTTTCGCCCTTTTTCTTAATGATGGCGATCACCTCGCCAATCTCATCCACCGTCCACAAAAGACTGCTTCTGCCATGCTCCGGCGTGTGCGCGCTCCACTCTGGATGCTTTTCCAAAAGCGCCCGTTGATAGTTTAGCATATCGGATATTTTTAAATCGCTCATGCCTTCTCCTTATCCTATGTAATTATCGTAGTTGGTTCTTTTATTTTATATAGCTCCCTTTCATTTTTCAAGGAGAATTTTTATGAATTCCCTGCAAAAGCTTTGCTTAAACACGAAATCTGTCGTCATCTTTGATATGGATGGCACCTTGATCGATTCGATCGGCATCTGGAATCATACCGATGAGCAGCTTCTGCGTCATTTTGGCGCCTGCGCGCCTTCGCTTATGCAGATTCAGCAAGAGCGTGATGCGTTTTTGGCTCATCATGCAGATACCGATATTTATCTGGCTTACTGTGCCTATCTAAAGGAAAAGTATGCGCTGGCCGCAGACCCGGCGGATATGCTGGCGCGGCGCTGGGAGATTTCCGGGCAGTATCTGCGCACGCAAGTGGATTATAAGCCGCAGGCGGAGCTTGTGCTGCAGGCGCTGAAGAAGGCCGGCAAGCGACTGGCGCTTGCTACTGTGACTACGCGCGTGCAATTGCAGATTTATGAGCAGGAGAATGTCAATCTGCGCCGCAAGGCAAGGCTCGGCGAGATGTTTGATCTGATCATTTCTAAAGAGGATATTGTGCATAAAAAGCCGCATCCGGAAATCTATCAGAAGGTGATGGCGCATTTTGACGCCGCGCCGCAGGAGTGTCTGGTTTTTGAGGATTCCTATCTGGGCGTGCTGGCGGCCAAAAATGCGGGCATCGAGGTTGTGAACGTGTACGACGCATACGCCAAGCCCGATCAAGCTAAAATTGATTCCTTGGCCGACTATCAAATCGAGACGTATCAAGAGTTTCTGGATACGCTATGCCCAAGCAGCTCATCTTGCTTTTTCAAGGAAAATTCAGTATAATAAGCGCAGCTAGATATATTTCGGCTATTCAAATACTTATGCTTCGCTACAAGTTCGGCTCCAGCCGAACTTATGAATAAAGGAGGAATGCACATGATGGCAGACAAGGCTCAGGTGAGCCGGCTTCTCAAAACGGCCCGCGGCCAGATCGACGGCATCCTGAAGATGATCGAGGAGGATCGCTACTGCATGGATATCTCCCATCAGGTCATGGCGACCGAGGCAATCCTGAGAAGAGCCAACAAAGAAATTATCCGCGCCCACATGAAGGGCTGCATCGCCGATGCGCTCGCCAGCGAAAACGGCGATGAAAAAATTGACGAGCTCATGGACATTCTTGATAAATTCAGTCACTGACCGATCAATAAAAGAAAGGAAGCATCTTATGAATTTTAATGAAATTTGCGGGCAGCGCCAGCTGACCTTCATGCAGCAGTTCGACTACATCCGCGAAGCAGGCACGCCGGCTGAGCTGCAGGCCGCACAGACCATCCAGCAGGAGCTGGCCGGCTTTGGCGTAGACAGCCATACCGAGGAATTTGAAATCGATACCTACCAGATTCTGGAGGCTGCCTTCACTGTAACCGAGCCCTATGAAAAGACTTATACCATTGCAGGCTACGGCCGCTGCGGCGATACGCCGGACGGCGGCATCGAGGCGCCTTTCCTCTATGCAGAAAACGGCGACGACATCAGCCTTTCCTATGCCCGCGGCAAGATCGTAATGGTCAACAATCCCATGCGCCCGGACATGTATCAAAAGCTTGTCAAAGCCGGCGCAGTCGCCTTCCTTACCGTAACCGGCGATCCGATCGATGAGGGTGTCGACCGCGTTCCGACTGCCAGAGCGCTCCCGCCCATGGCGGAAACACCGATTCAGGGTGCTGCTCTTCACCATATTGACGCCGCCAAAATCGTGACCCGCGGAGCCTCTAAGGCCCGCCTGACGCTGAAACAGCAGAGCGGCAAGGCGACCTCCCGCAATGTAATTGCCCGTATTCCCGGCACAGATCTTGCCGATGAAATCCTGACGCTCACGGCTCATTATGATTCCGTGCCCGCCGGCAAGGGCGCTTATGACAATATGGCCGGCTGCGCTATCATCATGGAGCTCTGCCGCTACTTCAAAGCGCATCAGCCGCGCCGCACGCTGGAATTCGTCTGGTTTGGCGCCGAAGAGAAGGGACTTGTCGGCAGCCGCAATTATGTAATCACTCATGAAAACGAGCTTACCCACCATATGTTTAACATGAATGTAGATCTGGCCGGTCAGCTGATCGGCGGTACCGTTGTCGGCGTAACTGGCGATGCTGCCATCTGCCACATGATCGAATATATGGCGCATGAGATTGGCATGGGCATGAGCACCAAAAACCAGATCTGGGGTAGCGACTCCAATTCCTTCGCCTGGAAGGGCGTGCCCGCCATGACCTTAAACCGCGACGGCTACGGTATGCATACCCGTCATGATACCATTGATCTGATCTCTCCTTGGTCGCTGCAGAGAAGCGCTCAGCTGCTGGGCTACATTGCAGACCGCTTGGCACAGATCCCTGTAATGCCGTTCCCGCGCCAGATTCCTGAGGAATTTGCTAACCAACTGAACCGCTTTTTAAATCGGTAATATTCAAACATAGTAAGAGTGCGTCACCTACAGTTTGGGTAACGCACTCTTTTTCTATATATAAATTTACAAAATCTATTGGATGGATGAATCGCTTCCCTTTTTTGCCGCTGTGCGGCGGGTATCCCCTTACTTCGTCAGTGTTTCTTCCTGAAGCCTGTCAAATTCTGCCATGCACTCATCCACTGTAGCGCCGCCTAGCAGCTCCCGTACGATGAGGCAGGTATTGCCCCACTGCTCCAGCTGCATATTAGCATTCGCTCCAAGAACATAGACGTTCTCGTCTATCCTGTCGTTCAATGGCTTTAATGCAGGAATACATTCCACTTCTACATTTTTAGACGGTGAGATGACTTTATTTGTCTCCGCATAGACCTGCAGGGCCTCGTCTGAAAGAATCACATCCATAACCTGCATGGCGTCCTCGGCATGCTCTGCATTCGCACCAACGCCAAAGCCCGTCATTGGCATTACGGGCATCTGCCCCCTGCTGCTTGGAAAACCGATAACGAGCATGTGAAAATCTGGATCTCCATATGCGGTATTCGTATTGGCAGCGCCCCAGTATGCCATGACAATAGGGGTTTTTCCTGCAAGGAAATCCGCTCCTTCCCCTTCGATGGCTTCGCTGACTAGAGCCTTTTCTGCATCGATATAGCCGCAGTCGATCATCTTCTGAAGAAATTCAAATCCGGGGCGCATATAGTCGCTGTATTTGCTCGTTCCATTATTGAGCGCTGCAATCTCCGCTTCCGTGTTGCCCCCATTATACAAATCGGCATAGGCCTGCGCTAAAACAAAGGTCTCCAGCCACCAGCGGTTTGCCCCCACCGGTGTTTCGATTCCATTCTTTTTGAATACTCGGCAGCATTCCAAAAACTCCTCCGGGGTTTCCGGGAGCTCCAGATGATACTGATCAAACATGTCTTTGTTGATAAACAGACCGTAGGCCACCACCTCCTGCGGAATGGCCACCAGCTTTCCGTTGATTGTATTGGCCGTTTTTACAACATCGCGCAGATTCTCTGCACATGCAAGACCTGATAGATCCATCAGTCTTCCTTCGTCTCCCAGAATCTTAATTACATCCGGATTCAGCAGATAGAGATCATCCATATTATTGCGGGCCCGATCCAGTGCTACATCATCGTAGGTTTTATCCTGGTAATTTTCTGCCGTATATGTGATATAGTCAACGGATACGCCAAGCCGTTCCTCTGCCATGACGATTGTTTTATCTGAAGCGCTTCTCGCCACATTTTCCGTACCCGGATTTGTTTTTTCCATAGGACTGTACAGAGTTACGACCCGCTTTTCAGTCTCCTTCGATGTCGCTTGATTGAACCCTTCCTGATTTCCACAGGCTGTTACTATCAAAAGCATCGCTGCTAAAAATATCGTTGCTGCTTTTCTAAAATCATTCCTTCTCTCTTTTTTTATTATCACTTTTCGATGGCTCCTTATTGAATCTCTTGATTTGCTTTTCCATGTATACATCTTTTAATTACTTGCTTTAGCAGGGTTATATCGATTGGCTTTGCAAGATGGGCATTCATTCCGGCATTCAGGGCTTCTCTCTCATCTTCCGCAAAAGCGTTTGCCGTCATAGCGATAATCGGTATTGCCCCTGCATCCTTCCGCGTCATCGCTCTGATTGTCCTCGTTGCGTCATGCCCATTCATCACTGGCATTTGAACATCCATAAGAATGGCATCGAACTCTCCCTCTTCACTGCTTGCAAAGCGTTCCGCCGCCAATCTGCCGTTTTCGACAATTTCGCAGCTTGCACCTTCTATTTCCAGAATCTCCAGCAATATCTCCGCATTGATTTCATTATCTTCCGCCGCTAGAAAATGCAGTCCTTTCAGGCTCGCTTCTTCTGCTTCCGGCGTTCTGTTTTCCCCTGATTCTTTTGCCTGCATTTTTACCACCTTTTCCTTTAAGGCAGATATGAAAAATGGTTTTGCAAGAACCCCTGCATGCCTGAACAAAAGCGCTTCTTCTATATGGTTCATCTTTTCTGCCTCATGCTCCGCCATAAAAAGAACGGGCACATGGGAAGGCAAAAAATTTCTCATTTGCTCTATTGTCTGAACCTCATTCATAGCAGGCACGTTTGCATCCACCAGCACCAGCTGATACATTTTTGATGCATTCTGAGATTCCTGCAACAGACATAGGGCATTCTTCTCGTCCGGCGCGATATCCACCTCAATGCCCATATCCGCCATAAGCATGCGAACATTTTTACCTTCCTGCCAATCATCGCCCACAAAAAGAATCCGCGATATCCCGCTACTCTTCCAAAATAGCTTATCTGCCTGCTCTTCCGGTATACGAAATTCCAGCTCTACCCTAAACAGACTTCCCTTATTAACTTCGCTGAAAACATCAATGGTGCCTCCCATAAGCTCAACGATATTTTTAGTGATCGCCATACCGAGGCCTGTTCCCTGAACCTTATTAGTTGTACTGTTCTCTGCTCTTGTGAACGCATCAAAAATTGTTTTCAGATATTCCTCTGTCATCCCATATCCGTCATCCTCCACCTCAATCCGGATATGTTCAAACTGACTGGAGCGCTGCTTCAGGCCGATGATCCTAAACCAGATATGTCCTCCCTCCGGCGTATATTTAACAGCATTAGAAAGAAGGTTGATCAAAATTTGATTGATTCTTGTTTCATCCCCTAACAAACACTCATGCTTAATATCCTTCACTTCCACATGAAATTCCTGCGCTTTCGCGCTCGCCATCGGACGAATGATTGCATCGACAGAGGATACCAAGTCATTGAGCGTAAATTCCTCTACTGTGAGAACCACTTTTCCGCTCTCAATCTTGGAAACATCCAAAATATCGTTAATCAAGTTGAGCAGATGCTGTCCCGATGCCATAATTTTTTTCGTATACTCGCGCACCTTATCTGGATTTTCAGCATCCTTTGCAAGTAAAGTGGTAAAACCGAGAACTGCGTTCATCGGCGTGCGGATATCATGCGACATATTAGAAAGAAACATAGTTTTAGAGTTACTCGCCAGCTGCGCCGCATGCAGCGCCTCTGCCAGCTGTTTGTTATGTAGTTCCCGTTCTGCCTCTCGCTCCTGCCCAATTTTTCTTTGCTGCCTCTGATTAAAATAATACAGAGCGCAGCAAAGGAAAAATGCAGTCAGCATGACAACTACGACAATTAGAATATTTTGATTTACGCTCTTGCCTTCCCGCTGAATGGCTTCAATCGGTACATACCCAACTAAATAAATCGTACCGCCATTGACGCTCCACATGTAACTCAGTGCATTTTTTCCTTGTATATCATGATAGAACATAATGTTTTCTTTATTTCGCAAGCATTCCTCTACTTTCACAAGAAGCGCCTCATCCTGAATGCCATTTGCCCTGTAAAAATCTTCCAGATTCAGATGACCTGCATTGCGCTCTCCCATTCCTTTTGGCTTTAGTACAAATCTTTCTGTCGTCGAATCCATAACATAAAGCATAGCCTGCTTGCCGTAGAATCCCTGAGGAAGCAATTTATCGAGAGTATCATACGTATACTCTACATACAGCATTCCGATTTCCTGTTCATTCTTCACCACAGGACATTTGAGAGTATAGGCCCATGTTCCCATATAATTGATATAAGAATGAGAGACTGCCAGCCCTTCTATCATGCCTCCTGAAAAATCCAGCCCCTCTTCAAAAAAAGCTTCGCCTGTACTGGAAATTCCTTCTGTTTTGCCTTTTTTGATGTATGAAATTTTTACCATCGTTTGATTTTTCTGATAAGAAGCGATATATGCCTCCGGCTCTTCCTGCAGGGCGATCTCCTGCGCCATCAGCCTCTGAAACTCTGCCTCCTGCTTCAAAACTGACTCTATGGTACACTGAATTAGGTCCAGACTCTCATTCAGATTCTGGACTGCTGATTCAGACATCTCTTTTGATATTTTTTGCGAAACAGAAAATACGGAAACTCCAAGAATACAAAAAATAAACAACGTCGAAAAAAGCAACGAAACCCCTTTGTTCGCACCGCTTTTATGATTTTTTCTTTTCATACACATTCACCAAAGTTTTTATCGCTTGCACGGCAGCCGGCCTTACCTAAAATTTTGTTTAATTATATAACAAACAGAACTACATAGCAATTTATTTTTGAGTCTTTGTATTCAACTCGTATTTTTAGATTGCTTACAAAGGGACTGTAAAAAAGGCCCGTCATACAAAGAAAAACCGCTTAGACCATGAGGTTTAAGCGATTTTTCCACTCATTATCAGGAACCTTTTTACGTCCACCATTTTTATGCTTATTGCTTGTGCCGCTTTTTCCAACAAATAAGAAGTATGCATAGGAGGATAATGGCGGCGCTCAGGATGCCAACATATAAAGTAATCTGCGCATCATCCCCTGTTGGAGCTGCACTGCCCTTATGAATCGTTTCTCCTCTTCCGCCTCCCGGAGGATATACCGGATCGGGAGTCTCTACCCTTTCTTTCCCGCCATGCGGGTTAGCTCCTTCTGCTGATGCCACGTTTCCAATTCCCGGATTTTGCTGTGGTGAAAGAGCTGCCATCTCTTCTTTAACTTGCGCTCTAAATATAAGCGTATACGTTTCTTTTCCGTATATATTGCCTATCGGATATACAATCGCGTGATTTTGAGCGTCATAAGCCTCGGTATCTAACAGAGATATTTCTTCTCCGTTGGGCGTTTTCAGGAAAATGCTTCCCGGAACTAATTCAATGCCCTGCGGCAGTTCATCCTTGACTACTACACTCATCCACGCTGAATTATCTCTTTGGTTTTCTACGATGATGGTATACACTAGCGTATCCTTTGTCCACAAAGGTCCGTCCGGATGCGTCTCGTTGGCTACGCGTTTTTCAATCACCGGCTGCGGATCATAAGGCGTTACCTGCCCCGGCAGCTGATTTTCTTCATCTGGGTTGGGCGTAACGGGCTCCGTCTCCATATCCGGGAGCTCTTTGCCGTCTGAGTTTTTACTGATGACCTGCACGCGGTTGCTAATGTCTCGATTGGCTCCTCCTTCTTCTGTTTGAGCTGGATCAATGGCTTTTTCATTGATAGCAGCCTCAAAAGCTAATATATAGGTCTCTTCTCCATAAACGGCTGCCAGCTTATATTCAATTTTATGTTCCTCTGCATCGTATACTGTCTCGTCGCTCAATGGCATACGGCTGCCATCGGGTCTGATAAGCTGAGCTGATCCCTTAATGAACGTCAAGCCCTGCGGCAGTCTGTCACATAGGATGACCTCACGCCATGCAGAATCCTTTGCCTGATTGCTTGCTTCTATCGTATAAAATAACACATCTCCCACATTATTTTCTCCGGATGCATGCGTCTCGTTCTGCACGGTTTTCTTAACGGCCGGCGAAGCGCTCCATACCGGATATACGCTCAGATCGTGATCTGGCAGCGTTGTCGTTTGGTCTATATCAGGAATCCAGCTATCCGGATCGGTTGTCCAGCCGATCGGTCCATCCTCTCCCTCATGTCCGTCCGAATTGATGGGCAGCTTTTTAAGCTCATCCAATAAGGGAGTTCCATATGCTATATCTGTCTCTCCCAATGGCGGCTGATCCGGATCCTGCGGATCTCTGTCTTTGACTGTCACAGTATGCTGATGCGCTGTCCACATAGCATATGCATGGTTTTTTCCAGATTGTAAGGGAGTATCTTTCGTAAAGGAGGTCTGTCCTCTTTGCATTTCTTCCGGACTTTTCAGCACCCATCCTGAGAAGTCATAGCCCGTGCGAGAAGGATCTTCCGGCATATTATCCTGTACGGATTCACCCACGCGATAGGCGCCAGGATCCGTATGATAAAGATTCTCCGTTCCGTCATTCCAGTGATAGATAACAGAAGCCGGCTCTAAAACAGAAAGCAGCTTGCTTCCCTGTGCTTTTATAGTTTTAGCAGCGCCGTCTATCCATTCATAGGTTAACCTGTATACTCCCAGATCCTCCGAACCTGGCACAGCTGTTCTCTGCTTAAGCACAAGCTTTACCAGTGAAGGCGTCCATAAGGCCGAGGTGTAGCTTCCATCCTCTTTCTGACGCTCCAGCCTGATATCAATCACATCGTCACTATATGCGCTTCCCAGTTCATACTGGAGTACCACGCCGTCTTCTACGATTTCTTCCGTAGCATTCTCTGGGAAGGGCTGTGCCTTGATCTGATATTTTTCCAGCTTTTCCTCCAAGGAGATACCGGAATTATCCATAATAAATCCATTTAGCTTAAATGCATCGGTGGTAACAAAGCTAATGCCTTCCCGATGATCATACTGTGTGTCGGCATCCGGCAGGGGCCGGTATCCATTTTCCGGATTTTGGGGCACGGTATAGATGACAGCATCTGCTCCTACAACAGCATTTCCTGACGATGACATAGCAATCGCGGTTGTCGGCACAAGGCGCAGGCGCCGCGTACCGGTGGCATCCCCCGTTGCTGCGTTAATCTGCAGCCAGCCTACTCCCGGCGCTACTGCTGAAACATTATCAGCACTGCCCTGGTCGGCCAGCTGAATAATGGGGACGTCTCCCTCTAAAAGGGGACTTTTATTGGGGTATCTGCCGCCACCCTCATAATTCTCCCAGTCAATATAAAAATCCGCTTTTCCGCTATTGGCGTTACTAGTTAAAGGAAATACATAGCGAATCCGTCTTACCGTATCATATTCGCTCCCATCTTCACTGACATATAAATGTACCGTTCCTACAGAGGCCTCTGAACAGGCCCGATCCACCATATTCCCTGACTCTGCAAATACGATCAGCTCTGGGTAGCCGCCAGAGGACATAGTCCACTGGTCACCTAGGTTCTGGGCGATCAGCTCCTTGGTAAGCAATCCCTTTACACCCTCTCGCTCTCCCCAATCACACATAGCTGTAGTCTGCTTATCATAATAACAATTGTGATAGGAGCCAGCATTGTTGCCGCAAAAACCGCTCACCTGATTGGCTGTCAACCGATTGCCTGCATCATCCAGCGGTGTACCATCTGCAGCTGACTTCAAGGTTCCGACCTCACCGGCCGCATAGCAATTGGTAAAAGTTATGTTGTTTCCAAGCCCGGCAAAGCCGCCCATATTGCTGCCGCCGCTCATCATTCCTACCATGGAAGTAGAATAGCAGTTTTCAATTATAACAGCTCCTGTATCGGTTGCCGCGATAAATCCGCCGATTGTGTTGGTGCCTTCTATTTTACCGGCCGCATAACAATTCTTAAAGGTATGCGTTCCCTGATGGGCAATACCGCAAAAAACACCGGTTTGTGTGTTTCCATATACCTCTATATTGGTATAGCAATTCTCGTAATAACAGTTGCGGGAGCATGAGGTAAAGCCGCCGGAATGTCCTCCGCTCACAATGATACTGCCGTCAACCGCATAGCAATTCGTAATATCTCCGTTCCAGAAGCATTCAGCAAACATGCTGGAGCAAGCAGCGCTTGTCATATTTACATTTCTGGTAAAGCAGTGATCTACAAATTTATTATGAGCCAGCACCCCTTCACTGTCGCGTCCGCATGCAAACCCGCCTATAACACTGCCGGCAGCGGATATGATAGAGTCCTCTACAGAGCATCTCTCAATCCGGCCGGTTGCAAACTGTCCGATCATAATGCCGGCATAGGCGGCAGCATTATCTACCCGGGCGTTTTTAAGACTCAAATTTTCTACTCGAATATCAGTTCCTGATTGTAAAAATCCATAGCCGCCCACATTATGCATATTATAAACAGTATGACCATTACCATCAATGACCACGCCTGCCGCGCCAATGACTTTGGTTGCCCAGTTTTGGGCCTGTCCATTTAGATCAATGTCCTGCTGCAGCTGCACGTTCCACTGCTGTGCCAAAGCATAATCAAGCTGCTTTGCATTATATATCTTATATGCTGTTACGTCCTGTCCTGCATTATTTTGCAGCGTTACCGTCTCTGTCGGCGCTTCTCTGGTTCCATCCCACGGAATAACTACCGACGCATCCAGATCCGTTTTCCATTTGAATGCATCCACATGCGTTTGCCACACGCTTGGATCAGCCGAGGCTGCCGCTGCCGAGGCATCCTGCACTTTAAAGGATGTTAGACCGCTCCATATGGCGCTCATCACTAGCAGCAAGGCCATAAACAGTACGGAGATCTGCTTTTTCTTTGTCCTCATAGATTGCTCTTCCTCCGAGTTTAAATTGTCAGATACTATCTATATTTACCAACGATATTATACTTCAATATACTACTATGCCTTCCTTATTGTCAATAAAAATTAGCGTTCTGATTTTAGCAATGCATAGTAGCAAGCATCACAGATTCCTTGATTATTCCAATCAGAACTACGTAATGTTCCTTCATATTTCATTCCGCATTTTTTCATTACCTTCCCGGAGTTGGGATTTCTTGGATCATGTCTTGATTCAATTCGATTTACCTTGACTACATCAAACAAAAAGTCCATAACCGCCTGGAGGGCTTCTGATGTAATTCCTTTATGCCACCATGCTCTTCCAAGACAATAACCGATATGCACCATTGAAATTTTCTCGTTCATATCTACCACAGCAATATCGCCAATCGGTTCATCCCCATTGTCTTTCAAAACAATAGCCCAATGATAATAACTTTCATTAGAATACTGTTTGACCCAATCTTCCGTTACACTTTGACTCACCTTTTGACTTAAATGCGTTGGCCACATTAGAAATTTAGTGACTTCCCCGTCCGATGCCCAATTTTTATACATTGCCAGAGCATCTTTAGCTACATATCTTCTTAATATTAATCTATCCGTTTCTAATGGTTTTGTTCCGCAGTGTTTCATGATCTTATCCTCCTTAATCATCTTTTTAGCCACCATGGGGACGCATCTTCTAACCCGTTAGCACGTTGAGCCAGCTTTACTTCTTTCATTTTAACTACTAAAAACGCTGCCTTCACCGTTAATGCTCTTCCTGCGTAGCCTTTTCAACTTGCAAAAATCCTCTTAAGATACGTTATTTTTCTCCATATCATCAACATCTAACGTATTCGTTCTGGAAATTGATCTGTTATTTTCCAATTTAAACTCAACCGGCAACGTACCCTCTATGCTTAAGGGGACGGACCTCCCACCTACAATCCATCTATAACCCACTTACAATCCGCCTGCATTCCCTTTATCATGCGCATAGATTTTCTAATTTCTTCCATACTAGTAGCGGATAGTTGAATTTTACCTTTTTCTTTTTTATTTGACAAGCCTTATTCAAAACTCTCCCCCTTGACAAACATTCCCAGAAAAGCTATAATGCCCCTATACCCCCCAGGGGTGTCTATCTTAAATAAAGGAGCTTTCTTCTATGAAAGAAAAGTATACCATCACCGGCATGACCTGTTCAGCCTGTTCAGCTCGCGTTGACAAATGCGTACGCAAGCTGGATGGCGTGAAAGATGTAAACGTCAATCTCCTGACCAACAGTATGAGCGTCGTTTATGATGAAACCATGCTGCAGGATTCCGCCATCATATCAGCCGTCACCGAAGCCGGCTATGGCGCTTTCCCTGAAAAGCCCTCTGCCACAGGCAGTGCGCCAAAGGCGCAAAAACCTGATGTGCTCGCCGATCAGGCCAAAAACATGAAACACCGGCTCATCATCTCCTTCGCTTTTTTGATCCCACTCATGTATGTTTCCATGGGCTCCATGATGGGCCTGCCGCTTCCCGGCTTTCTCAGCGGAATGGAGAATGCCGTAGCCTTTGGCCTCACCCAGTTTTTACTCTGCCTTCCTATCATTTACGTAAACCGTAAATATTATCAGGTCGGCTTTAAAACCCTGCTGCATGGCGCCCCCAATATGGACACCCTGATCGCTATTGGCAGCTCTGCTGCCCTGATCTATGGTGTGTTTGCCATCTACCGCATCGGCTATGGGCTTGGTACGCAGAATATGGAGCTTGTGCATCAGTACCATATGGATCTTTACTTTGAATCCGCAGCCATGATTCTGGCACTGATCACCCTCGGCAAGACCCTGGAAGCACGTTCCAAGGGCAAAACCGGCGAGGCCATTTCCAAACTGATGGACCTGGCTCCCGAAACTGCTTTGGTCGAGCGCGACGGCGTTCAGATTGAGATTCCTTCCGCAGAGGTCGTCTCCGGCGATATCGTACTTGTCAAACCGGGAAGCCGAATCCCTGTGGACGGTGTAATCTTAGAAGGCTCTTCCAGTCTGGATGAGGCTGCCATCACCGGCGAAAGCATTCCGGTGGAAAAGGGGCCCGGCGACACAGTAGTATCCGCTACCATCAATAAAACCGGATTTTTCAAATTCCGTGCCACTAAGGTAGGCGATGACACGACTCTCGCCCAGATCATCCGTCTGGTAGAGGAAGCGAGCTCCAGCAAGGCGCCCATCGCCAAAATTGCCGACAAAATCGCCGGCATCTTCGTCCCCATTGTGATGGCAATTGCCCTTATTGCGACGATCATTTGGCTGCTGATGGGATATTCCTTTGAATTCGCTATGTCTATCGGCATCGCCGTGCTCGTCGTCTCTTGTCCCTGCGCGCTTGGCTTGGCTACCCCTGTAGCAATCATGGTCGGCACCGGAAAGGGCGCCGAAAACGGGATTCTCATCAAATCCGGTGAAGCACTGGAAACAGCGCACAGCATCGATACCGTTGTTATGGATAAGACCGGGACGATCACCGAAGGCCGTCCGCAGGTTACAGATATTGTATCTACCTTGCCCTCCGAGGAGCTGCTCACCATTGCCGCCGCATTAGAGAAGCAGAGCGAACACCCTCTTGCCGAGGCTATTCTAAAGCAGGCTGAGGCGCTGACTCTGCCCTCTGTACAGGATTTTGAAGCCATTTCCGGCCGCGGCGTGCGCGGAACAATTGACGGCGTTCTCTATTATGCCGGCAATCGGGCCCTCATGCAGGAACAGCAAATCGATATTTCCTCAGCGGAGCAGGATCTGATCCGTTTGGCGGATGAAGGCAAAACCCCGCTCATCTTTGCCGGAAGCGGTCAATATCTGGGCATCATCGCCGTCAGCGATGTGGTAAAGCCCACTAGTCAAGAGGCCATCCGGCGCTTTAAGGAAATGGGCATTCAGGTGGTTATGCTCACCGGCGATAATCAGCGCACCGCAGAAGCCATTCGCCGTCAGCTGGATATTCCTTCTGTCATAGCGGAGGTGCTGCCTCAGGATAAGGAGCAGGAAATTGCCCGCCTGCAGCAGCAGGGCCATTGCACGGCCATGATCGGCGACGGGATTAACGATGCACCGGCTCTTGCCCGGGCAGATGTCGGCATCGCCATCGGAGCCGGTACAGATGTAGCCATGGAAAGCGCCGATATCGTACTGATGAAGAGCGACCTCATGGATGCTGTTACCGCTGTACAGCTGAGCAAAGCTGTTCTGCGCAACATTAAGGAAAACCTTTTCTGGGCTTTCTTTTATAATAGCATCGGCATTCCTTTGGCAGCAGGCCTTCTGTTTATTCCCTTCGGCCTTAAGTTAAGCCCCATGTTTGGCGCTGCTGCCATGAGTCTCAGCAGCGTATGCGTAGTCTCCAATGCACTGCGTCTCAAATTTTTCAAACCCAGCAAGGCATCCGTCCCCGCGGCGGCTGTTCATATAACTTCATCTCAAACACAAAACAAGGAGGATTTTACAATGAAAATTTCTATTGAAGGTATGATGTGCAATCACTGCACCGGTGCTGTCAGCAAGGCTTTAAATGCCATTGACGGCGTAGAGGCACAAGTAAGCTTAGAGGATAAGGCTGCATATGTCACCCTGTCCAAGGATGTTTCCAAGGAGACACTGACCAAAGCTATTGTAGATGCCGGATACGAAGTGGTAAGTATTAGTTAAAAAAGGTGTGCATCATAGAACTACGGTGGTATTAACTAAGAGAGGGGTCTATCAGAGAACTACAGTGGTATGTTCTCTGATAGACCCCTCTCTTTTATATCATGGTAATGTCGGAGTTTGCTGCAAGGCAGCAAACTCCTAAGGCGGCTCAGGACCTTGATTACCCTAAACTCTCTTGCCGCCTTTTCAACATCATGACGATGCCGGAGTTTGCTGCAAAGCGGCAAACTCGTAAGGCGGCTCAAAACCTTGATTACTCTAAGCTGCCTTGCCGCCTTTGCCATACATCTGCTTCTTGCAGAAGCTGGGTGATGAGCTCTTGTTTTCCCTCTGTGTAATGTCCGCGGTCATCTGCGAACTGCTGCGCTAAGTTCTGCTTGCAGGCATCATACAGCATCGCCCTTTCCGGGTATGCATTCAAATAATCTCTGAAATTGATATAATGTCTCCACTCTGTACTACTGTATCTAACAACATGGATATGATGCGTACGGGTATCGTTTTCAAAATCACCCATGACAAATAGCCGCTGCCCTGATACATCCTCTCCTCGGTCAATTATGTCATGCTGCGCCAACATATCAATATAAGGCACAATATCTTCCATTTTCCGAATGCCCACTGCAATATCAATAATCGGTTTGGCATGGATTGCCAGGATGGCGGTGCTCCCGACATGCTGAATATCTACAGCTCCCTCTCCTAAAAGCTCCTTCAGCATTTTAATGGTATTTTCGGCATTCCGCTGCCACACCGCCTGATGCGGCAGCAGCGCTACGGTGCCTCTTTTTAAGCCGATTTTCTCTTCTGCTCTCATGATTGAATTTTCCTCCTTGTTCATTAATCTTCTCCTTTATTGTAGCAGAGAGGGAAAAAAAGACTAGACTTTTATTTAGATTTTTGATAGGATAGTAGATGGATTTCAGCCTAAAATCAAAGATATAGAGAATATACTATAGAGCTAAGGAATTGTAACCTCAATGTCAAGCATGGATCAACAGGACTGTCAATGTAAAACTGCATCAGTCCTTTTTTTAGTTGATACCTTCCATAAAAGAAAATATAAATAAGAGGAAACAAAATGTCTTCATATAGTGAGCTAATAAAAAATTTTGAGAAAATACGAAGTTACATGCGTGAATTTTATGTATACGGATTTAAAAGCCGTGATGAATACAATAAAAAAAGCTCCCGTTCTTATGATGATGAACGCCGCAGAATAGAAAGCTGGCTCGGTGATCACATGAGCTTTGTGCATACGCCAGAGGGAAAAAACGTATTCATTTCTATCGACAGCCGGGTTTCAACCCACAATCCTTTTTATAAAGCGTTTAAAGCCAAAAGCTTTACCGATGGAGATATTACACTGCACTTTATTATTTTTGATATTCTATACTCACCCTCCATCATTCTTTCGTTACCAGAGATTCTCAAACAAATCGACGAGTATTTATCCAATTTTGAAAATCCGATGGTATTTGATGAATCTACCATAAGAAAAAAACTTAAAGAATATATCAAGCAAGATATGATCATCGGAGAAAAGGTCGGAAGAAAAATGATGTACCGCCGAGCAGAAGATATTGCCCTGCCTGATATGACGGATGTTCTTAATTTTTACTCTGAAATTGCCCCTTGCGGTGTTATCGGATCATTTTTGCTCGATAAGCAAAAGAACACAAATCATGTTTTCGGCTTTAAACATCATTACATCACATCTGCCCTGGACAGCGATGTGCTGGCCATGCTATTTAAAGCAATGCGAGAAAAAAGTATCATCACCGTAAACAACATGAGCCGACATATCAACGAAACCAGACAAGTGAGGCTGATTCCACTGCGCATTTTTATCAGTGTTCAAAACGGCAGACAACACCTTCTTGCCTATGAGCCTGATTCTAATACAATTAAATCCTTCCGTATTGATTATTTGTCAGATGTAAAAATCATAGAGCCAACGCCTCGGTTTAATGAACTCCGAAAGGAGCTTGACAATATGCAATCTAAAATGTGGGGCGTTACGGCAAAGAGAAACTGGAACCATCATGAAAATACCCAACACGTTACATTTACCGTTAAGATCTCTGACAATGAAAACCATATTATTCATCGATTGGAACGTGAAAAACGAATCGGACAGGTTGAAAAGCTCGATAGCAATACATATCGTTTTACTGCTGATATCTACGATACAAGTGAGATCATACCGTGGATACGTACTTTTATTTGCAGAATAACCCAGTTAACCTTTTCCAACCAAACCCTTGAGAAACAATTTAAAAGCGATATTAAAGAAATGTATCGTATGTACGGTCTTGAGGAGGCAGATATATGATATTCAACGAAATCTACTCGGCCTATTATAATGCCGTCGCCAAAATTATCACGAGTATACTTAACAACAATTTAAGCGAAAAAAACATTACCAAAATAGTAAACGAAACGGCTTTTGCTGAAAGCATGCTTACCGTATTACCCTCCCTCAAAAATGAAAAATGGCAGCTTTTAAAATCAGATATGACCACTCCGTTACGTCATGAGCCTACACTGCCTTTAACGCTCATGCAAAAGCAATGGCTAAAGGCAATTTCTCTTGATCCACGCATAAAGCTGTTTGGAATAGAATTTAAGGGACTCGAAAATATTGAGCCGCTATTTACTGCAGAAGATTATTGCATCTATGATCAATATAACGACGGAGATCCCTATGAAGAAGAGGGCTATATTAACCGGTTTCACATCATTTTGTCAGCATTAAATGAAAAGCGGCCTCTTAAAATACAGATGGTTAATCGCATAGGCAATTTCCTTTCCATGACGGTCATGCCACAGCGCTTGGAGTATTCCGAAAAAGATGATAAATTTCGCCTGATTAGTACCGGATGCCGTTATGGTGGCACCGTCAATCTGGCCCGTATCACAGCATGCGAAAAATGCAACATGGCTACGTTTCCCCCGCATCGTTTTTCGGTAGTATCAAAAGAATCTTTGACGCTGCGTGTTCTCGACGAGCGTAACGCACTTGAGAGAAGCTTATTACATTTTGCTCATTTTGAAAAACAAGTAGAACGAATCGACCAAAAAAGATATCTGGTTCATATTAAATATAGTAAAACAGATGAGACAGAAATGGTAATTCGCATCCTGAGCTTTGGACCTATGGTTGAAGTAATAGAGCCGCAAAGCTTTAGAAATTTAATCATTGACCGCCTTAAAAGTCAAAAAAGCTGTGAACTCGAATGAGCTCGCAGCTTTTTTTCCGTGTTAATTAAATTATATATTGGTAAAATATGCTTACAAGGTTACTTCAAGCGTGTGTTTGAAATATCTTTCACTGCGGTGCACAAGGCTCTGCCGATGTGTATGCCGGAAGAATCTCTTGTTTCTTAACAATAGCCTCAAGACCCAAGAGGCAACTCAGGACCTGTCTGGTCCATTTATCGCGGGTTCAAATCCCGCCGTATGCCTTTTAGCATATCGCCAGCGGTTTGGTAACTGCCGAAAACGGCACAGATGATCGTGTGCAGAAGCACACAAAAAAACTGCAATTGCCCGGCTGAATGACAGAATGCGTTTGTCACATCAGCAATGTACTTCTTGCCTTGATCGAGAATGGATACCGTTTATTAAACATATAGGCCAAAAGTTTTCTTTCCGTTTATATGTGCGATCACTTAAATTCTCGGCCGCAGGAAGCTCATGAGCAATTGCATCGCATTCTAACCCTTTAGGAGGATTTACATAATATGAAAAAAATAATCATTAACGAAAAGCAAAGAGGATTGCTGTTCAAAAACGGAAAGTACGTAAAGCTGCTTACACCTGGCAAATACTTAGTTCATGGCGGAAAAGAGATCGAAATCTTAAATTTAGATGAGCCCATTGCTTCAAACTATTGTACATTAGATATCCTTTTAAATGACAGCAATGTTTCCAATGCTGTATCCATCCTCGAAGTAGCAGACCAAGAGCTAGCTCTTCATTTCGTAAATGGAAAGTTTACTTCTATTTTACGTCATGGCAAATACGCATTTTGGTCGCAGCTCGATCAGCATGAGTATCAAATTGTAGATATCTCTACTCCAGAAGTATCGGCAGAAATTCCAGAATATATCTTCTCCAAAATTCCTACCGCTTACTATACCAAAGTGGAAGTTTTAGAATATCAGAAGGCAAGACTCTATTTTAATCAGAGACTTGTCAAAATTCTGGATGCCGGCACCTATTATTTTTGGAAAAACGGTATTAAGATTGACGTCGGTTTTGTGGATATGAGGCTCACACAGATGAATATCACCGGGCAAGAGATCTTAACGCAGGATAAGGTTTCTTTGCGGATTAACTTTATCTGCAATTACCGCATAACCGATTATGTGAAAATCATGACGGAAATCGATAACTTTTCTGAGCAAATACATGTGGCCGCCCAGCTTGCAATCCGCGAGTATGTTGGTAGGCATAAGCTTGATGAGATTTTGGAAAACAAATCTCAAATGTCAGCGTTTGTCTTTGAAAAATTGAAAGTCAAAGAAAAAGAATTATTCGTTGAGATTACGGATGCCGGCGTAAAGGATATTATTCTTCCCGGTGAAATTCGTGAGATCATGAATACTGTGCTTGTCGCAGAGAAACGCGCCCAAGCAAATGTGATTACGCGGCGCGAGGAAGTTGCCTCCACCAGATCTTTGCTGAATACCGCCAAGCTGATGGACGAAAATCAGACCCTATATAAGCTTAAAGAGCTGGAATACATTGAGCGTATTTGTGATAATGTGGGTAACATTAATCTAAATGGTAATGAAAATGTGCTGGCACAGCTTGCAGGCATTTTAAAGGGAACTACATAAATACCGCGTTAAAGCGTCTTGAAATGGAGATTATTATGATAGAAATAAAAGGAAAGTTTAATACTGCCATATGCTATACAAGCGAAATTGAGCCCGCGGCTTACTCTCAGATAGAATTGATATGCAATGAAGAGGCTTTTAAAAACTCTAAGCTTTGCATTATGCCCGATGTCCATGCCGGTAAAGGATGTACCATCGGCACTACCATGACTATCGTAGACAAAGTCGTTCCCAACATGGTTGGCGTGGATATCGGATGCGGGATGTATACCGTTAGCTTAGGCAAGATCGATATAGATCTAGCCGAGTTTGATAAGGCCGCCCACTCTATCCCCTGCGGCAGAAATGTTTGGGAAGGCAGGCAAGAGAGATTTGATTTAACACAGCTTAGATGCTATAGAAGCCTTAAAAATAGCAAAAGACTAGAGCGAAGCCTTGGCACCTTAGGCGGCGGCAATCACTTTATCGAAATTGATATCGATCCAGAGGGAAACAAATATTTAATCATCCATTCTGGCAGCCGCAATCTGGGCACTCAGGTTGCTTCTATTTATCAGGGCATTGCAATTGATCTGGACCTTGGCAAAGAAGAGTATTTCCGAATGCGCGATGAAATCATTCGTACCTATAAAGAGCAGGGCCATAAAAGTGAAATCCAATCTGCCTTAAAGCAGCTGGCAAAGCAGTGGAAGAAAACACAGCCCACTATGCCTCCGGAGCTTTGCTATCTCTATGGTGAGTTTATGAAGGATTACTTGCATGATATCAATATCTGCCAGCAGTTTGCAAATCGCAGCCGCGAGAAAATGGCTGAAATATTACTTCAAAAAACCGGAATAGAGGCATTGGAAGCATTCCACACTATCCACAATTATATTGATGTCGATGAGATGATTCTCCGCAAGGGCTCTGTGTGTGCAAATGCAGGTCAAAAGCTTTTAATTCCCATCAATATGCGTGATGGCAGCCTCTTATGTATCGGCAAAGGGAATGCCGACTGGAATTATTCAGCTCCTCACGGCGCTGGTCGCCTGATGTCACGCACCGCCGCATTTGAGAAACTCACAATGGAAGAGTATACAAAGCAAATGGCAGGCATCTATTCTACCTGCATCAATATGGCCACTCTTGATGAGTCTCCCATGGCTTACAAAAAGATAGATGAGATCATCGCAAACATTCAGCCCACTGCAGAAATCATCGCCCATATGAAACCAATCTATAACTTTAAAGCAGCAGAATAAATCATTATCTTTTCCGCTTATCATCTGTTATACTGATCAAAAACAACTTCATCCGAGGTCCCCATGCAAGACAATGACATCACCAAGCACCGCCCCTATCTATACCAAATCGGCGACACCTTCGCAACGCAGCACGGCACCATGACCGTCATAGACAGAAGCCGTACCTATTCCAATCACGTATTCCGAAAGCAGTATACACTCCAATGCAAAAAAGGACATCAGTACACAGTTAAAGAAGCTTACCTAAAAGCCGGCAGGCTCAAAACCTGCAAAAAGTGCAATCACCCTGTCATTATCGAAACAGATCCTGCATTTGCCTCCTGGTTCGTCGATCAAACGATTCCGCGCACACATCCGCACGGAAGCCACGATCAAGCAGATTTTTACTGCCCGCAGTGCGGCAAAATTGTCCGCGGCAAAAGCATTAACAACGTTTACAAGCGTCGGCAGGTACCTTGCCCCTATTGTTCCAATGGAGTCAGCTATCCGGAGCGCTACGTCACCGCATTTTTCGAGCAGCTGCAGATCCCTTTCATGCACCAATACACCGTCAGATTTACCAGAAATCAGCGCCGCACCCATTACAAATATGATTTTTACGACCCAGCGCATAGGCTAGTCATCGAAACCCATGGGCAGCAGCATTATGAGCCCGGCGCCTTTGAGCGCTTCGGCGGTCAGACCTTGGAGCAAATCCAGCAAACCGATGCAGAAAAAGCACGCTACGCGGTGCAAATACTCGGGCTGCAGTATATCGCGCTGGACTGCCGCCGCTCCGACCCCAATTGGATCCGCAGGGAAATTATTCAAAAGCTATGCCTTTATCCCCTCGAAACAGTCGATTGGCATGCAGTGCGCCAAAGCGCCAATCAATCTGTCATCCTGCAAATGATACAGCTCAGCAAGCAGGGCTATACCCAAAAACAGATCGGTGAAATCGTCCATATGAACCCCTCTACTGTGTGCTCCAAGCTCCGCAAAGCACAAAAAGACGGTCTTTATGACGGCATAACTCCGCAGCTGCTGCGCAGAGAGGAACAAAAACAGCTGCGCATAGCGCAGCAAAAAGCAAAAGAGCAAAAACAGGCTGAGCAAAGGGAACGCGCCAAGGCCGCTCACCTTCGCTTTACTTTATTATGTAAAACCTGCGGCCAAGCATTCACAAGTGCACTGCCGGAAAACGATCGCTGCCCCCGGTGCCAAAAGCTGGAGGCTCTTCAGCAAAAGCTTTTAAACAAATATGGAGACGAATACGAAATTCTCAGTCTCTATTCCAACTGCCGCACGCCGCTAAAGATTCGGCACAAGCTATGCGGACAGGTTTTTCACAAAACCTCAAATGAACTGCTCAAGCGCGGATGCACTGCCTGCGCCCGCCGGCAACGCGCTAAACCTAAAAAACCAAGCATTTCCAGGCAGCAGCAGAGTAAAGAGAAATTTTTCTCTCTGCTGCCCGAATTTGAGCGCAGAGGCTATCCCTATGCAGGACTTCCGTTTCAAGGATTTGGCAAGCCAAACGCATTTCGCTGCCGTCACTGCAATCAGCTGTGGTGGACCACGGCTAATAGCATTTTAAAAGGGCGCCAGCACATCTGTATCAGTCCTTGCCGCAAAAAGACTCCGGAAGAGTTTGTACGGCAGGTATATGAACTGGTGGGAGATGAATACAGTGTGCTGGATGAATATCAAACGGCTTTTACGCCCATCAGACTGCGGCATAATACCTGCGGTTTAGAATATTTAGTATCGCCGGTTTACTTTACCAGCACCGGTCGCAGATGTCCTGCATGCACCGACAGCAGACCGGAAGGCATTTTAAACGATATCTGGAATCAAAAATGCGCAGATGTAGCAGCTTTTCGTGCTCAGCACGGCCATAGCAATGTTCCCTATGGCTATCAGGTAAACGGCTATAATCTGGGCGAATGGCTCGGCGATCAGCGAAAGCTGTATCGCCGCGGCAGGCTGCCTCAGGAACGTATACAGAAGCTGGAAGCGCTGGGCATCCGATGGAACTGCAAGGAAGACGACTGGAAACGCGCCTATCAAGAGGTGCGAAGCTATTTGCAGGCGTACGGCCCTGCTCATCTGCGCAAAGACAGCTCTAAAGAGGAGCGCAGATGCTACTACTGGATTCAGGATCAGATCAAACGCGGCCGCAAAGGGCGGTTATCCCAAGAAAAGCTGGCTCTTCTTCGCGCAATCGGAATCAACCTTGACTACTATACAGAAGCCCATTTCAACGCCATGTGCGATAAGCTGC
This sequence comes from Lachnospiraceae bacterium, assembly GCA_022794035.1. NCBI lineage: Bacteria > Bacillati > Bacillota > Clostridia > Lachnospirales > Lachnospiraceae > Lachnospiraceae bacterium. Next base: position 45,736 of record JAAWDX010000013.1, read on the forward strand.
GCTGCTTTGCTGAAAAAAACGGGCACTGCATTGTTCCGATCGATGAAGGCATAGAAGACGATGAGCCGCTCGGTCTATGGGCACAGCGCATGCGGCAGCAAATGGTCGCTGGTACGCTTTCTGCTGACCGGATTAAATGTCTCACGCAGATCGGCTTGCCAAGTAGCAATCAAGCAGCCAGGTTCCAGCGCAAGCTGGCTTACCTGACTGCTTATTATCAAAAACACGGGCACCTGCAAATTCCTCAGTCCTATACCGAAAATGGACAGAGGCTGGGCAAATGGATCAATGTCTTTCGTGTAAGCTATGCCAAAGGCAGACTGCCGGCAGAACAAAGCGCAGCGCTGGAGGCTATCGGCATGCTCTGGAGCGCTAAATAAAATTTATGCCTCCAGCTCTCCTCTGGCAAACAGATTGTCTTTGCCCATGCCGCATACATATGGATTTGAATCATACTGATGGCAAAACTCCAGAAAATCACGGCGCTGCGCCGGATCCTTCATGATCTTGACCAGCAGCTCATTCGGCATTGTTCTGGCATACGCACCGGGGCCTGCCAGCTTAATATGACTAACGCCGTGCCTCTTTAAGATACCCTCCAGCTCATCCGGCATAAAGGTATAGGTAATGCACCAAGGCGTACCGCCGGCTTCATATTCCGCAATTTCTGCTTCTCCGCCCATAAGCCCTTCTTGCTGCAGCTTCATAACGGCTTCTTTCCGGAAGCAAAAGGAGTCGATGGCCGCGGTCCTGTTCTCGATACACCATTGAACAAATGGGTCAGTGCAGGTTTCATCCAGTATAAACTGATTTTTTTGGATTGGATTGGCCAGATAGGGAAGATATCCTAGCCGGCTCGACACACTGAGCATAATCCGCTTGCGGCAAATGCGGATGAGCTCACCGATTACCTGCTCCTGTTTGGGATACGTATAGGAAATCGGCGCATCAAAGGAAATAACCATGTCAAAGGCTTTATCTTCAAACGCCTTCAGATCCTCCAGCGCCCCTTTTACAAACGTAATTTTATCGCATACGCCTTCCTTAGCCGCCAGCTCCTTGGCCTTATCGATCATCGGCTGCGAAATATCAAAATGCGTGACCTGGCAGCCCTGCTTGGCCAAAAGAATCGAAAAGCGGCCGCAGCCGGCTCCGCCGTCAAATACCGTTTTGATTCCCTCCAAATGAGACAGCAATTCTTTTTCAATATGACTCTTTTGAATGATATCATCGATGAAGGTTTCCTCCCGATGACTTTCCAGTTCTCCTTTATCGGGCATATTCCATAAACGCTCCGATATCTTTCTGCTATAGTCTGTCAATATATCTGCTCCCCTTCTCTAATAGCATGCTCTGCACCTTCCATATAAGCGGACTGACTCCGTTTCCATTGACAAAAGTGCAGCAGCCGTTTCCGCTGTTAACCGAAAAATTAACCAGCGATTCAAAACCCACATTACTGCCGCTATGTCCAAAATAGGCCTCATTTCCAATCGTCTTCAGATAGCACCCAAGCCCTGTATGGCACTGCGTTCCTTCCATATTCAGTACATCGCTGTGCTGCGGCGTAATCATTTTTTGTGCCAGACTCTGTGAAATCAGGCCTTTTTCTCCGCGCAAAATCTTCTGGATATGCATTCCAAATCTGGCCATATCGCTGGGCGTAGTCCAGAGTCCTGCCGCAGCATACTCAGGCATTCGATTATGTCCGCCTTTCATCGGTCTGCCATCCTCTTCACATCCATAGGCAAGGTTTTCCGTTAGATCCTGCCTAAACGAGCTCTCCTGCATTTCCAGCGGCATCAGGATACAGGCATCCATAAAATCCACAAATGGCATTTGTGTAACCTTTTCCACGCATTGTTGCAGCACTGTATACCCGCCGCCCGAATAGATCCAGTGCTCCTGCGGCATATGCTCCTGATATATCCTCGGCGAATTGCACGGCGGCTCCCCCGCTATGATCTGCGCTGTTGTCGGCAGGCTTTCCCCTGCCTTATACCCCTCAAAGCCATGTACATTGATCCCCGCCGTATGCGCCAAAATTTGCTGCACACTTGCTTTAGCCGGCGTTCCATCTTGCCGCGTAAGCGGCTCATTCCCTAAATAATCGTTGATATCCGCCTCCAGCGCCAGCTTGCCCTCTGATACCAGACGCAGTACAGCCAGTGCAAATACCATCTTGCTGATGGACGCTGCCTGAAACCTTGTATGAGGCGTAATGTTCGGCCCTGCCGTCAGCGTCTCCTGCACCTGATAGTCCTTGATCACCGCGATACTGATAGAATCCGCGTGATAGTTCTGCAATTCCTTTTCCAAATCAATCATAACCTGCTCTCCTTTTATCTAAGCATGCTCAAAATCGTAGCCAGATCCTCCTGTGAAAGCTTGGCCTGCTTATCCCCTTTGCGAAGCTCGGCGCAGCCTTCTAAAAGATAGTACACCTCATCCCCAGCCGTAATCGTATGCGTAATGATGCCATCGCACAGCTCGGAATCATAGCGGGAATCCTTCAGAATCTGCTGCAGCCTGCTGACATCCTCATACGCATCAATCGTTAAGGTCCGTCCCTCCAGCTCCACCGTAATACTCTCCAGCTGCGGCAGCTCGTATTCCATAAACCAGCTGCCCATTTTCACTCCAATATTGCTCGCATAGGGCTCATCCGGAGATACGCCCACATAGCGCACCACCTTATAGCCAAGCCCCCAGTATGTCACCTTGGATCCGTCGTCACTGACCGTCTTGATGCAGTACTTAGGCTCATGGCCCGTCCCCACTCTGGCGCTGTCAGCATAATTTGTGATAACGCCGGCAATCACAAGGATCAGCAAAACACTCAGGAGCGCAGCGGCGCTCAAAATGACCTTCTTTTTCATACTAGTCCCATCCTCCTGCATCAGATGACCTGCACCAGATCTTTGCAAAGCATCACCAGATCATAGCGAATGCCTTTTCTGCTGCGCCAGCTGCGCTGATCCCATTCTTCCTGAGAAACATCGTCTCCGCCATAGATCAGCGCTCCGTAGGCAAAGCCCCGGCACTGCGCCACCGCAATGCAGCCTGCCTGTTCCATCTCTACAATTTGGGCGCCCTCTTCCTTTCTGCGTGCGATCCGGTCGTTTGTTTCTCTAAACAGCGCGTCCGTCGTCCAGGTAAGTCCGCGAATATAGGAAACCGAATGCTCCTCCAGATGCTGCACGATTTTGGCTGTGACCTCCGGATCCGTATAAATGTACCGGGATGGCTCCACATAATGATAGGAGAAGCCTTCGTCCCTAATCGCGCCGTCCACTACTAGGATCTGGCCCACCTCAATCGTTTTGTCCAAAACGCCTCCGCCTCCGCAGAACATGACCCTTTGAGCGCCCATGGCATTTAATAAATCCAGATTACCTGCACAGGCAGGACATCCTATAGAGCCAAGCATAATCAGAATATCTGTATCCAGAAACCGATATATTTTAACGGGATTTTCTCCGCCGATCGTTCTCTCCGGCAGGATTTTCCCTTCCTCGATTAAACGGTCCATCACCTCTGGAAAAAATGTAATAATGAGCTTATCCGTCTCAAATTTTCGGTCTACAAAGGCTGCAGGATTCAGCTTAGCCGTCCTGTCATCATCAAATTCCAATATCGGATACTGATCTTGCCTGATCATCGTATGCGCTCCTCTCTTTGCTGCATTTATTCTACAGCTTACCATAGAGGCGCCGTGTTTGCAAGAAATATAAGTTTAGGTCAAAGCATTATCTTCCTTTATGTTGAATCACTTCCTGATAAATCCTTTCAGCTACCTCTTCCTGACTTTCATTTTTATCAATCAGCTTCTCCGGTATGATTCCGATATAATCTTTTTCTTTCCACCATTTTCTCATCTCCGGCTCGCCAAATTCATCGCGGTTTGGCTTGGTGCTATGCCTAGCCAGCGTCTCCTCAAACGGCAGCTCATAATAATAAGCGCTTATATTCTCCTGCCCAAATTCTTTCAGGGCCGTTTCAAAGAGAAACTGATAATTTTCTGTAGGCAGGATGCCTTCCATGATCGTAACTTCTGAATTTTGCTTTCCGTACTTTAGCAACTCGATCATCAGCGGCCCTGATCGCCTGACTCCCTCTGTGCTCCAAACATGCAAAATCTGCATCCGCACCATATCATGTGAAATGAGCATGGTATTCGGTCCGAATTTCTCCTGCAGCATTCTCGCTGTCGTTGTTTTACCGCTTCCTGAATTGCCTCTTAAAATAATTAACTTAGCCATCGTATCGTAAACTCCTTTTCCTCTATATGATCACATTTTCCTTGCCTTCAGCACAAAGCTGTGATGCATATACTGCGCTTTATGCTCCGAATAATACTGATTATCAAACACTGCATAATCGCTGTTTTTGCTCGATTTTTCTACTAATTGCTCAATCTTGAAGCCATGCTTTGCCAAAGAATTGATATAAGAAGACAGCTTCCATTTTCTTAAAACAACATCCTCTCCTCGCTTCTTTTTATATCTGACAGGCTCATCCAGATAAGGAACATTCAGCACATACTGCCCGTTAATCGTATCAATGCAAGGAAGCATCGGATTATCCCACGAAAAAACAAAAACGCCGTTAGTTTTTAAATATCTGGCAATCAGCGATATGGTTTTATCCAGATCCTGTGTCCATCCGATGCCGTAAACAGAATATACGCAGTCAAAATAATGCTCCGGGATCCCCGGGTTTAGCTCCATTGACGAATGGAATAAATGAGCCGTGAGCTGCTTTTCATCCAGCAGCTTTTGCGCTTTTTCCAGCTGCCGCTTAGAAAGATCGAGCCCCCACAGCTCTTTTGCGCCCCTCTGGCTGACATACGCCAGCGATACACCCGCCCCGCAGGCAACCTCAAGCACCTTTTTCCCTTCCACATCCAGCATATGCAGCTCGTCCTCATTGGGCATCCATACGCCCCACTGCGGCAGATTGGTCCCGGTCCAGCTGCCACCTCTGGCAATATTGTCCCAGCCGCGCTGATTGATCTGAAGCAGCTCATCCACGCCGGCCTCTAACTTGTTTTCATCATAAGTCACACCGCTGAATAAAGCGTCTATACTCACATGAAAAAACGCCGCCAGCGCAGGCAAAAGCATAATGTCCGGAAGCGCCTTCTGATTTTCCCATTTGCTGATCGCCTGAGTGCTCACGCTAAGCGCTTTGGCCAGCGTTTCCTGACTCACATCACGATCCAGCCTTAATTTCTTTATTGTATGGCCAATTTTACTCTCCATTTGCATCTCCATTTCAAAGCATTAAAAAAATCTGACAGCTATTATCATATCGAATTCTGCTGTCAGATTCAAGGGATACATATTTTACCCCAATCAACTATCCGTTAACCCATTGATCAATATACTCTTGACTTTAACGCGGCGTCAAGGTTTATACTAGCTTCACGATTATTAACTCAGGAGGATTGCCATGCATTTACTCACGATCAGTGAAATTTCAAAACAGTTTAATATTTCTACCAGAACGCTTCGTTACTATGAAGAAATCGGCTTGATTCAAAGCATCAAAAAAGAGGATTATGCGTATCGCACCTATGAAGAGGAAACGATTCTGCGTCTGCAACAAATCCTTATCCTGCGCAAGTTAAGGATTCCTCTTAAACAAATTGCCTTAATTTTGAAAAATGAAAATACGGCCGCCATCATCGATACCTTTCAGAAAAATCTTGCAGAGGTAGATGAAGAAATTACCGCTCTTTCCACCATTCGCAGCATCATCGACACATTTATCACGCGCCTTAAAGAAAATATCCATCAGGATATTAAGTTAAATTTACTAGATGATACGGCCCTGCTTGAAGCAATGGATGCGCTAACTCTGCAGCGAAAATTAAATGATCCGAAAGCTGCCGACCTGCAATCTGCTGTCAAGCAGCTCAACCGATTGACAGATCGGGATGTGCGCATTATATATTTGCCGCCATGCACGGTGGCAACTGCCCATTATATCGGTCCGGACCCTGAAAACAATGCATGGAATATGCTCAAGGATTTTGTACAGAAAGCAAAGCTTGCCCAAATTTATCCCGCTGCCCGCTGTTTTGGGTTTAACCACCCGAATCCGGGCATTTTGGAAAACGGCCTTTACGGCTATGAATTTCAGGTCAGCATTCCGGAGGATCTGGAAGTGCCCGCTCCTTTAATCAAAAAGCAGATCAAGGGCGGCTTATACGCGGCCTATGCAATCCTTATGGATGAAATCGATGGCATTGGATGGAACCGCCTATTAACCGGATGGCTTAAGGATCATCCTGTTTGGAAGGACAATATGAACCCCAGCGGGGAAACCATGTATGGACTGTTGGAAGAACATCTTAATTTATTTGGATTTTTGCCAGATCCGGAGGCTTTCGGCTTTTCATCAGATCAGAGCCCGGCTGGCTATCTGCAGCAGGTAGATCTGCTGCTGCCGGTTCAGGCGAAAAAATAAATGGACATGCAGATTAGTTGTTTGCATGTCGGTGTGAGGCTCATACTCTATACCCACCAACATGCAGATGCCTCGTTTGCATGTCGGTGTGAGGCCCATGCTCTATGCCCACCAACATGCAGTTGCCTCGTTTGCATGTCGGTGTGAGGCCCACGCTCTACGCCCACCAACATGCAAACAACCCGCCCATACTAAAAAGGCCCCTGGCTGCATAACATACCACCGTAGTTATGCGGCCAGGGGCCTTGCTTTTAATTGATTTTTACAATCCAGCCCTCGGGAGCTTCCACACGGCCCATCTGGATACCCGTCAGCGTTTCATACAGCTTTTTGGTATATGGACCCATCTCCTCCATACCGCTGGGGAAGCAGATCTCTTCGCCATGGTCATAGATTTTTCCTACCGGCGAGATGACGGCGGCTGTGCCGCAAAGACCGCACTCTGCAAAATCCTTGACCTCATCAAAATATACCTCTCGGTGCTCTACCTCCATCCCCAGATAATGCTCTGCCACATACATGAGCGAGCGTCTGGTAATGGACGGCAGGATGGTATCCGACTTTGGCGTCACAAACTTGCCATCCTTCGTGATAAACAGGAAGTTTGCACCGCCGGTCTCCTCTACCTTGGTTCTGGTCTGAGAATCCAGATACATGTTTTCAGAAAAGCCCTCTCTATGCGCTACCTCAATCGCATGCAAGCTCATCGCATAGTTAAGTCCGGCCTTGATGTGGCCCGTGCCATGCGGCGCAGCGCGGTCAAAATCGCTGACCTTGATGGCAATCGGCTTAGCGCCGCCCTTAAAATATGGCCCCACCGGCGTTACAAAAATGCGAAATTCATATTCGTTTGCCGGCTTTACGCCGATGATACTATCCACCCCCATCATAAACGGACGGATATACAGCGTCGCTCCCGAGCCGTACGGCGGGACATAGTCCTTATTGGCAGCGACTACCTGCTTTACAGCCTCAATAAAGCGCTCCTCCGGAAAAGGGGGCATCTCCAGCCGGGCAGCCGTATCTGCCATTCTCTTTGCATTTAAGTCCGGACGAAAGCAAACGATATCGCCTTCCTTTGTATAATAAGCCTTCAGCCCTTCAAAGCAGGTCTGCGCATACTGAAACACACAGGCGCATTCGCTCAGCGTAATGGTCGATTCCGTCTCCAGACGGCCCTCATCCCATTTTCCATCCTTATAGCGCGACACATATCGATATTCTGTCGGAATGTATCCAAAGCCTAAATTGCTCCAATCGATCTCTTTACTCATTGCTACCAGCCTCCACTTCGCATTTCTTTAAATACAGATTATAATACGAAGCCCTTCAAAATGCAAGCTCAAAGTTCACGTCTTGCATAAACAGCCATCGATATGAGCATAGAAAGCCCTAGTACTGCCAAAGCACCTGCTGCCAAAACAATGCCAAACTGCCAGCCCTGATTCATCCACATTTGTGCTCCACTCTCTGTCCCGATCATGCTAAAACCGCCAAGAACGCAGACAATAATGCCAACGCTCACAATCATACAGATACGTCCTTTCGCCCCGCCAAGCCAAAACATCCACGGCAGGCTGATAGCTGGAAGAAGCAGGCCAACGCTTGCGCCAATAAGCATCATATACAGGACATCCTCTAAGATCATGCGGTTCATTCCCATTGCCATAAGAATTAGATTCAGTACCAGATAAATCAGGCTGGCCACTCCTATATTGAGCAGGCTCAGCACATATTTTTCCGCTACCAGCTTATTTCTGCTGTACGGCAGCATCACCGCGTACTCTTCCCAATGACTTTTTTCCTCCAGATTGATGACCGACCCTGTAAGCACGCCCATGTACAGGAATAAAAATACAGAGAAAAGCACTGGGCTGTGCATACTGTTTACACTTCCGATGCCAGCATACAACACGCCCATTGCCAGCAAAAAAACACCATATTTGCGAATCGAATAATAATCCTTAATCAAAAGTCCGATCATAGCGTAACTCCTCCTTTGACCGCATATACAATCACATCCTCCAGCGTCGGCACCTCCAGCCTCGTTCCCTCTGGTACTTTGCTTTTATCAACCAGCGCCTCTACTCCGTACTTGTTTCGCCGCGCTGCCTTTACCGCAGGCTGATCCATCTCCGCCAGCTCTTCATCAGTTCCATGAAAAATGCCGTAACGCTCCTTCAGCAGGTCCTTTTCCATACTAAATAAAACCTGACCGCGATGAATCAGACAGATATAATCGCACAGCTTCTCCAAATCGCTCACAATATGCGAGGAGATTAAAATAGAATGATCAGCCTGCCGCGTAAAATCAAAGAAAATATCCAGAATCTCATCCCTCACAATCGGATCAAGCCCGGCCGTCCCCTCGTCGATGATGAGGAGCCGGCTCCGATGGCTAAGCGCTACCGCAATCGCCAGCTTCATCTTCATCCCGCGCGAATAGGTCTTAAAAATCTTATCCTTTGGCAGCCGCAGCTGCTCCCTATACTGCTCAAACGCGTCATCATCCCAATTCCGGTAGGTGTGCCGCATCACCTTTTGTATCTGCCGCGCAGAAAGCTCCTCAGGAAAGCCCGGCTCTGAAAGTACAATGCCGATTTCCTCTTTTAGCCGCGAGAAATTCTTTGTATTCTCCTGCCCCAGCACCTTAATCTGCCCGCTATCCGCGGAAACAGCTCCCATGATTGCCTTAATCAGCGTACTCTTGCCAGCGCCATTCTCTCCGATGAGACCCATAATACATCCGGACGGCAGCGTCAGGCTCACATTGTCTAATCGAAACCCTTTATACTCCTTGCAGACATTCTGCACTTCTATAGCGTTCATATTCTCCCTCCATTGCCGCTGTGCGGCCTTGCTGAAAAACTATCTAATTCTCTGATTGCATCATCACCCGGTACATCTCGAGGATTTCTTCCTGCGTGAGATGACTGGCAGCTGCAAGGGCACTAATACTGCGCATATGATCCTCGATCTTTTTGAGGTTCTCTTCGCGCAGCAGCTCGGCGCTTTGCGCAGCGACAAAGCAGCCCTTGGCGGCTACCGTGTAAATAAAGCCCTCGCGCTCTAGCTCGTCATAGGCGCGCTTGGTGGTGATCACGCTGATGCGCAGATCCTTGGCCAGCGCGCGAATGGAAGGAAGCGGTGCGTCCTCCTGCAGCTCGCCGCTGATAATGCAGCCTTTGATTTGAGAATAAATCTGTTCATAAATGGGCTGACCGCTTTTGTTGTCGACAAACAAATGCATATGCATCCTCCTATCTGCAGATTTTTCATCTGTATATGTACAGTATATACAGTAGTAACAGTTTTGTCAATAGTGATTTACTTAAAAAATAAAATGGCTTCTGTATGAGGTTAAAACCATACAGAAGCCATTTTGTTATGCCTCATCCCAGCGCCACATCCAGCGTCAGCATCACCGTAAAGCCAAACGTAAAAAAGAGAGTCCCCCAGTTGGAATGCTCTCCGGCGGATATCTCTGGTATGAGCTCCTCTACGACCACATAGATCATAGCGCCGGCAGCAAAGCTGAGCAGATACGGCAGGGCCGGCGTCACAATGCTGGCCGCCAGGACGGTAGCCAGCGCTGCTATTGGCTCCACCACCCCCGATAGAATGCCATATGCAAGAGCTTTAGCCTTGGTCATTCCTGCCGCTCTAAGCGGCATAGAAATGATGGCGCCCTCCGGAAAATTCTGAATGGCAATGCCAAGCGAAAGCGTCAGTGCGCTCATGATCGCGATCGTTCCGTCCAGACACCCGGCAAATACCACGCCGATCGCCATTCCCTCGGGAATGTTGTGCAGCGTAACCGCAAGCAGCAGCATGGTTGTCTTTTTCAGCGAAGCTTTCGGCCCCTCCGGCTCGCTGCTGTGGTGATGCAGATGCGGAATGAGCCGGTCTAAAAGCAGCAGAAAGAGAATCCCGATCCAAAAGCCCGCTACTGCGGGAAAAAAAGACCAAGCGTCCATAAAATCTGCCTGTTCAATGGCCGGAATCAAAAGACTCCATACCAACGCGGCTACCATCACGCCTGCGGCGAAGCCGATGAGGGCCCGCTGCAGAAAAAGATTCCATTGGTTTTTCATCCATAGCACGCAGGCCGCGCCCAGCGATGTGCCGACAAAGGGAATTAGAATCCCCTGTATGATTTTTAATGTCATAAAAACCCCCGTTTTAATCGATCAGTACTTTTTTTAGTATTAGCCCATTGTGCTAAAATTATAAAGGATTATAAAACAAAAGGCTGCCAAGCAGATAAATCTCTGCTTTGGCAGCCTCCTTAAAAACGGTACCCATTAGTTAAGCGGTATCAAATAATCCAAGATGACATTGCCATCCTGATCCGGCGTTGTAAATCTGGGGCAGTTGTAGATCTCAAAGCTCCATCCATCCTCTTTGATCGTCCACCCATTTTTTTGCAGTGCCCCTAAGCACAGGTTCCATGCTGTCTCTCCATAGATTTCACCGCTCTGCTCATTGCCGCGGATCCAGAGGAGCGCATATTCCTGCGGCGCCATATCAACATAAGCATAGCCCTCCGGCGCCTCTGTGCCGGCCGGAAACAGCATGCCGATCCAATATTCCATATCGCGGCCGCCCTCTGTCATACGCATCGCTGCTGCATAAGCTCCTTCGCTTTCCTCCAGCGCTCCCAGTGCCTCTAAGGCTTGAAAACGGTTTGTAGCAAACCACTCTCCCCATTTAGCGCCAAATGTTCCGTTTTCCCGATCCTTTTCCGTATAACAGATCCCAATAAACCGTGCCTTAGGCAAGGCCGTTTTCTTTACTCCTGCTAATTCAGCTGCCATTTCATTCTCCTCTCAAATTTTCATCAATATATTTTAAGTACTCTTTTTTCCTGACCATCTCCGAGTGCTCCGCATACCAGCTCCATGCTTCCTGAAGTCCCTCAGCAAGCGGCTTTACCTCCGGCATCCATGCAAGCTGCTTAGTGACATCCAGCGTATACTCATAATCATAAAAACTAAAATACTTTCTTTGTTCCTCTTTCGTACTCACCTCACGATATGTCACCGTTTTACCGAGCACTTCATAGCACTGCCCAACCCATTCCTTCACAGAGATTACCTCCGGATTACCAACATTAAAAATTCTTTGCGAGGGCTTCCTTTCCATAAGGATATCCATAAACCGGCATAAATCATCAATATAAAAGAATTGCAGCGTCATTTTCCCGCCTGCGGGTAAAAAGAATGGGCGATCTGCCATTGCGCAATCAAAAACAAATGCTTCTCTGTACAGATTATTATAAGGACCATACAGATACGGCGGACGCAAAATATAAGCATGGGGATCCTTTAACTGCAGCGCCTTCTCGGCTTCAATTTTCCCTAGGCCGTATTCCTTCCAGTATTGATTTTCGCCTACCGGAGCTTCCTCTGTAAAGGGCTGCACGCCATTTTGCGGATAAACGGCACTTGAGCTTAGCAGAATATACTGATCATACTCTCCCAGCGCCGTAAGAAGCATTTGAACATCCTGCGCCGTATAGGCCGTCATATCCAAGACCACATCAAAATGATGCATGCGCAGCTTTTCTCCCAGCAAATGCCGATCTGCCTCAATTAAGGTCACACCCTTCGGCTGTTCACGCGTGTTTCGGTTGAGAACATAGACCTCATAGCCTTTTTTTACATAATATTCAGCTACATAACGGCTTACAAATACGGTTCCGCCCGTTACTAAAATCTTTTTCATTTCATTCTCCTCTCCCTTTCACAAACCAGTTCATGGCTAATTAAAGGGAACAAAAAGAAAGGAAAAGCACAATCCAGACGGTATCAGCGGCAAGATACAAGAATAAATTGTGATTACACAAGATTGGTGTTATAATAAGAGAAAAGTTCCTGCCGGGGCAGCC